>NZ_JAPVYS010000012.1:0-62842 GCF_041431945.1 Streptococcus sp. 27098_8_66
ACGAAGCGCAAGTCTTCTATGTAGATGCCCAAGGTCAAAACAAATTTGTGAAAAAGGCTTTTACCGATTATACAGCGACAAAACTGGCCAACGCTGTTGCAGCTGATCTGACTATTACAAAATCAGAAAAAGATGGTACCTTCACCATTACGGCTAAGAATCTCCAAGGTTTTGAAGGCTACAAAGAAGTGAAGATTCCATTCTGGTCTCATGCCAATGGGATGAAGGATATCATCTGGTATACTCCGACACGCCAAGCAGACGGTTCTTATACCGTAACAGCCAAAGCCAGCGATCACGAAAATGCCGATGGCCAGTACGAAGCGCAAGTCTTCTATGTAGATGCCAAGGGTCAAAACAAGTTTGTCAAGAAAGCTTTTATTGATTATAAAAATCAATCTCGTCCAACTGGCACTCTCTTGATCCAAAACAACAACAAGGATACGGGTACTTTTGACGTTGTCATCAAGAATGTCTACAATCCTAAAGGTGTGCGAACAGTCCAAGTCCCAACTTGGTCGGATAAGGATGGACAGGATGATCTCCGCTGGTACGAAGCGACTCGTCAAGCGAACGGAGATTATAAGGTATCCATCAAAGCGAGCGATCACAAGAACTCTACTGGTAAGTACCATGTTCACCTTTACTACATTCAAAATGATGGTTCTCGGATTGGTATTGGTACCACGACTACAGACGTGGAGTTCCGAAATGCCATGACCAAGACGCAAGCTTCTATCAAGAATGTCAATGCAACGAACGGGACTTATACAGTAGCTGTAGATCAAGCCCCTCAGGGGCGTCAGATTAAGAACATTCGTGTCGCCGCTTGGTCTAAAGCTCATCAAGAAAATCTTTACTGGTATTCTGCAACGCCGACAGGTATGCACACAGAGATCACAGTTTCTGCTAATAATCACGGTAATGAAGCAGGCAACTATACTACTCACGTCTATGCGGACTACAAAGATGGGGGAGTTGAAGGCTTTAACCTCGGTCAAACAGCCTTGTCTCCACGAAATCAAAAGGTGAATCCACGAACAACCTATTATTCTCAACGTGATCCTCGTTGGGCTGGGAAATATTACGGTGTGAGCAATGTCGATCAGTCAGGTTGTGTACCAACCTCTCTTGCTATGACTTTCACAGATATCCTTGGTAGAACTATTTTGCCAACAACAGTAGCTGATTATCTCTACAACAATACTGATTCATTCAACAAAGGTGAAGCAGGAACAGATTCTGATGGGATTGTAGCTGCCACTCGTGACTGGGGCTTGAAGAGCCAATTGGTTAATGGAGCTGGAGGCATTGCAGAAGCCCTCATGGCTGGCAAGCATGTACTTGCTGCGGTAGGCAATAGCCAATTTACTAGCGATCCTTATACTCATGAATTGGTCTTGCATGGTTATGACAATGGAAGAACCTACGTACGCGATCCATATAATAGTGGCAACAACGGCTGGTATTCGATCAATTATCTCCACTCTATTAAGAGTAAAGACCCAATGGATAACAAGCTTGGAGCACCTTTCTTCTCTATTTTTGCATAAGCTAATCAGAAGGCTAATCTGGCCTTCTGTTTTCTTTAAAAACAGGATAAAATCTTCTAATGAAGTTGTTTCGTGATCTGGCGATTTGTGCTATAATACTACTATGTGGGTAGAATCCGTCAAAAAATTGTAAGGGAAGATACATGAAAAAGAAAGATTTTATTTTTTATGCCGGAGCAGCTGTTTTGTTAGCTTTTTCGACACAACAAGCCAAAGCCGATGAGAAAGGTACGTCCGATCAAACACCAGAAAATACATCAGCTATCGTTGCAAAAACAACAACTTCATCAGAAGCGCAGAATACTGTGAACGAAGGAGTGGGAGTTGAGAAAGGTGTTCAGACAGAAAATACCGTTGCAACAGAGACAGCACCTATCACACCTACTATTAGTGATAACCCGTCTTCTGAGCAGGTCACTAGCGAGAAGGGTGCAACAGAGCATCCAGCACCTGCCGTGGTAGCTAGTCGCGCTCCATACGGCGCACGCGCACGAGTGGTAGCAGCAAGAACTGAGAGTGTACCTCAACAGGATTCTCCGGTTTCTGCAGATTTGAATATTAAAAAATCAGAGTCAGAAGAAGGTACTTTTACTATCACAGCTAAGAATCTCCAAGGATTCGATGGTTATAAAGAAGTGAAGATTCCATTCTGGTCTCATGCCAATGGCATGAAAGACATTGTCTGGTACACTCCGACTCGTCAAGCAGATGGTTCATATACCGTAACAGCTAAAGCGAGTGCTCACGAAAATGCTGATGGCAAGTACGAGGCGCAAGTTTTCTATGTAGATGCTCAAGGTCAAAACAAGTTTGTGAAAAAGGCCTTTATTGATTATACAGCTCCCAAACCATCTGCTGATCTGACCATTACGAAATCAGAAAAAGAGGGTACCTTCACAATCACCGCTAAGAATCTCCAAGGATTCGATGGTTATAAAGAAGTGAAGATTCCATTCTGGTCTCATGCCAATGGTATGAAAGACATTGTCTGGTACACTCCGACGCGTCAAGCAGATGGTTCATACACTGTAACTGCGAAAGCAAATGACCACGAAAACGCTGATGGCAAGTATGAGGCGCAAGTCTTCTATGTGGACGCCCAAGGTCGAAACAAGTTTGTGAAAAAGGCCTTTGTTGATTATACAGCTCCCAAACCATCTGCTGATTTGACCATAAAAAAATCAGAAAAAGAGGGCACCTTCACGATTACTGCCAAGAATCTTCAAGGTTTCGATGGCTATAAGGAAGTGAAGATTCCATTCTGGTCTCATGCGAATGGCATGAAAGACATTGTCTGGTACACTCCGACTCGCCAAGCAGATGGTTCCTACACAGTGACTGCGAAAGCTAGTGATCACGAAAATGCCGATGGCAAGTATGAAGCGCAAGTTTTCTATGTGGATGCCAAGGGTCAAAACAAGTTTGTCAAAAAAGCCTTTATTGATTTCAAAAATCAATCTCGTCCAACTGGCAATCTTATTATTCAAAACAACAACAAGGATACGGGGACTTTTGACGTCATCATTAAGGATGTCTACAGCCCTAAAGGTGTGCGAACAGTCCAAGTCCCAACTTGGTCTGATAAGGACGGTCAAGACGATATTCGCTGGTATGAAGCGACTCGCCAATCAAATGGAGACTACAAGGTATCCATCAAAGCGAGCGATCATAAGAACTCTACTGGTAAGTACCATATCCACCTCTACTACATCCAAAATGATGGCTCTCGTGTGGGTGTTGGAACAACGACTACAGATGTCGAATTTCGAAATATTAAGACAAAGACACAAACAGGGATCAAGAATGTTAATTCTGGTGCTGGAACCTATACGGTAACGGTGGATCAAGCGCCTCAGGGACGCCGGATTAAGAATATCCGTGTTGCTGTCTGGTCTAAAGCACATCAAGAAAATCTTTTCTGGTATGCAACAGCACCTTCTGGTATGCACACAGAAGTGCAAGTTTCTACAGCCAATCACCAGTATCAACAGGGAAACTACACCACTCACGTCTATGTAGATTATGTCGATGGTGGTGTTGAAGGATTTAACCTTGGTCAAACAGCCCTCCATCCTCGTGTAACAGCAGATCAAACTGCTTTTAGTCCTCGTGTGCCGAATGGGCAACGGGACCGTGTCTTACGGGCAGCAGCTAGTCTAGTTGGCGTTCGTGGCGGTACCGCAGCTCACCATCAATTGGTTAATGATTATAACAGTGTCAAACCACTTCCAGTGGGGTATGCAGTGAAAACGACCGATGATTGGTGTGATATCTTTGTCACAACAGTCTTCCAGCGGGAAGGTTTGAGCGGTTTGATTGGTCGTGAATGTGGAGTTGAACGTCACATTCAGATCTTCAAACGCTTGGGCATTTGGAATGAAAATGGTGCCTCTACACCAAAAGCAGGGGATATCATCACCTTTAACTGGGATCAAAATAGCCAGCCAAATAACGGCTTTGCGGATCACATCGGAATTGTCGAAAGCGTCTCAAATGGGATTATTCATACCATTGAAGGAAACTCCAACAACCAAGTCCGTCGCAATACCTACCGGATCGGCCATGGCAATATTCGTGGATTTGCAACCCCTCGCTATCAATAATAAAAAAAGAAGCCTGTGGCTTCTTTTTTGAATGAAGACAAAGTCATTCTAAAAACTTTCCTTAGGTGAGTACGGACGTCAGCGAACTTCAAAGAAGTTCCATGACTAATTATTGAGCCTAAGGTCTCAATAATTCCGAGTGCTAGAAACACTATTGTTTCTAGCATTTTTCTCACGGCGGAAAGTTTCAGAAGATGATTGAATAACTCTAAGCAATAAAATTTTTTGTCTTAATGGAAGTTATTAGGTTGTCTATAACAACGGTTTGTTTACATTCTCCAAGGAAGCCCTATGGCTTCTTTTTTTCAATCTTTCAACCCTTCTTCAAAACTCTTGGAAGGGGCTTCGACTTGGATGGTTTCAAGGGTTAATGGATTGGTAAAGGTCAAGCGGTGAGCATGGAGCATGAGTCGCTTTCCGCGTGCAGGGTTATAGAGAGGATCCCCAACAATCGGGTGCCCATGATGGGATAGATGAACCCGGATCTGATGGGTACGCCCCGTCTTGAGCTGGCATTTGACCAGGCTGTTTCGCCCGATTTTTTTCAGTTGCGTCACCTGGGTTTCTGCGTACTGTCCTTTACGTGGATCGACCAGGCGCTTGCGCCGATCGTGGCGATCACGTCCGATTTTATCCTTGTAGACGATGGTTTTTTGTGCTAAGCTACCTTGGATCAAGGCCCAGTACTCGCGTTGGATGTTTTTATCTTCCAAAATGCGGTTGAGAATGGGCAGGATAAAAGGATTTTTGGCAAATAAAATCGCCCCGCTGGTTTCCTTGTCTAGGCGGTGCACGACGTAGCAGGTGGATCCAACATAGCTGGAAACATGGTTGAGAAGAGCAATTTCTGTCGGCTCATTGGCATGGGTTTTCATGCCTTCAGGCTTATTAACGATGATGACATGCTCATCCTGATAGAGTTCTTCAACCAGACTCGGGTCTCCGGCTGGGAGCTCTTTTTCAGGGTAATCGTCGGCATCAAAGATCAGCTGGATCTGGTCTCCTTTTTGAACGGGGCTCTGCCAGTTGATGGTCTCGCCATTGACCAAGACGTGCTTCTTGGTTCGTAAAAAATGCCGGATCTTACGGGGAATGAGGAAGTAGTCCTCAAGCAGCTCTTTCACAGTCATCTGGGGAAAGGATTGTGGAATGGTAAATTGATAGTTCATGACCCTATTGTAGCAAAATCTAAGCTTAAAGAAAACTAAATGGGAGAAGGGGATGAGCGATCTTTTCTTGCTAGGACAAGGATAAGGTGTTAAAATAACAGATATGAATAGAATAAAAGAATTATTTGAAAACCTGATCACTTTTTTTAGAAAGGATCATCCCCCAAAAGCGGTGGCAGAAGAAGTGCCAGAAACAGAACTACAGGAAGAGACAGTAGAGCCAACCTATAGTCGCTCAGGCAAGCACAGAAGCAAGCCCCTCTCTCAGCACCCCTTCCGTCGTTTTTGGCGCCGCTTCCATTTGACCAAGATTCTCCTGATCATTGGGCTAGGCTTTAGCCTCTTGATAGGGGGCTATCTCTTCTACCTCGCTAAGACGACCAACGTCAAGGATTTGCAGAGTGCACTGAAGGCGACCACCATTATCTATGATAAGAATGGGGACCAGGCGGGAAGTTTGACCGGGCAAAAAGGAACCTATGTCGAACTCGATGCCATTAGTGAGAATCTGCAAAATGCCGTGGTCGCAACAGAGGACCGGAGCTTTTACAAGAATAGCGGGATCAACTATGGTCGCTTCTTCTTAGCGATTTTGACCCTGGGTCGCTCAGGTGGTGGTTCGACTATCACCCAGCAGCTAGCCAAGAATGCTTATCTGTCTCAGGATCAGACGGTGGAACGCAAGGCCAAGGAATTCTTCCTGGCGCTTGAAATCAATAAGAAATACAGTAAAAAAGAGATCCTTACCATGTACCTCAACAATGCCTATTTTGGGAATGGGGTTTGGGGAATTGAGGATGCTTCCAAGAAGTATTTTGGGGTTTCAGCCAGTCAATTAAGCTTGGATCAGTCCGCGGTACTCGCCGGTATGCTCAAGGGGCCTGAAATCTATAACCCGCTCTATTCGGTAGAGAATGCGACCAATCGCCGCAATACTGTCCTCCAAAATATGGTGGCAGCTGGTTATATTGACCAGAAAACAGCTGATCAGTCTGCTGCTGTCGATATCCATGGCCAGCTAGTCGATGCCTATGAAGGCAAGTCGGAGGATTACCGCTACCCATCCTATTTTGATGCGGTTATCAATGAAGCGGTCAATAAATACGGCTTGACCGAAGAAGACATTGTCAAAAATGGCTACCGGATCTACACCGAGCTGGATCAGAATTACCAAGCAAGCATGCAGGTGATCTATGACAATACGGCCCTCTTCCCAGTAGCGGAAGACGGCACGCGCGCGGAATCTGGTAGTGTCGCCCTCGATCCTAAGACCGGAGGGGTTCGGGCTCTCGTAGGGCGTGTCGGAAGCGATCAAAATCCAGGTTTCCGTACCTACAACTACGCTACCCAGGCTGCCCGTAGTCCGGGATCAACCATCAAACCATTAGTCGTCTATAGCCCAGCTGTTGCTGAAGGTTGGTCGACTAATAAGGAGTTGGACAATAGTACCACCCAATATGGAAGCTATGAGGTTAATAACTATGCGGGAATCCAGTCGAGCCCAACGGTACCAATGTACCAGGCTTTGGCAGAATCCCTTAACCTTCCAGCCGTAGCAACGGCGAATGAATTGGGTCTCGATACGGTCTTTGAATACGGGAAAAAATTCGGGCTCAACATGGACAAGGTGGACAAGTCGCTTGCCGTTGCCTTGGGAGCCGGTGTGACAACCAATCCAATGCAGATGGCACAAGCTTATGGGACCTTCGCCAATGGTGGGGTCATGAATGATGCCCATCTCATTACCAAGATTGAAAATGCAAGTGGACAAGTGGTCAAGAGTCACAGTCAGAAATCAACACGGGTGCTTAGTGGATCCACAACGGATAAGATGACCAATATGATGCTGGGGACCTTCAGTAACGGTACAGGGGTCAACGCTGCACCATATGGTTATACTATGGCAGGGAAAACTGGTACGACAGAGACCAGCTTTAACAAGGACCTCTCTGGAGACCAATGGGTAATCGGCTACACGCCAGATGTTGTCATCAGTCAATGGCTTGGTTTCCCAACGACCGATGAAGGTCATTACCTAACCGATAGTAGTGCTGGAACGGCGTCGGAGATCTTTCGCAATGTCGCAAGCAGTGTCCTGCCTTATACAGACGGTACTCAGTTTGACTCGGTGAAGAACTCCTATGCTGAAAATGGTATTGCGCCAGTCGGAGAAGAAACGACAGAAACAGATAGCAAAGAAGACAAAGGTTTCTTTGAGGATGTCAAAGAGAAGGCATCGAATATGGTCGATGATGCGAAAAAAGCAATCGACGAAGCCGATATCCCAGGAAAAGCGAAAAACGCTTGGGATACCTTCAAAGGCTGGCTTGGTTTCTAATCATAAAAACGATTCAGAACTTCTTCTGAATCGTTTTGTATTTAAAGTTCACTATCTGACAAGCTAAAGGTATCGCCGTGTTGCAAATCTCCGTACTGGTAGCCCCGTTTGAACCAGCGCATGCGTTGCTCTGAGGTCCCGTGGGTAAAGCTATCTGGCACCGAGTAGCCGTAAGCTTGCTCCTGGAGAGTGTCGTCACCGACCGCATGGGCCGCATTCATGGCTTCTTCGATATCACCGATATCTAGAAGGTTTCGGTCTTGAATGGAACGGGCCCAGACACCTGCTAGATAGTCGGCTTGCAGCTCGATGCGAACGCTGATGGCATTTCGTTCCTTTTCAGAAAGTCCTTGCTGCATACGATGGTATTTGCCAAGGATTCCCAGCTCATTTTGTACGTGGTGGCCGACTTCGTGGGCGATGACGTAGGCCATGGCAAAGTCCCCGCTGGCCTTGTATTTAGTTGTCAATTCCTTATAGAAGCTCATGTCCAAATAAATTTTCTTGTCGGTTGGACAGTAGAAGGGACCAGCCGATGCTTGCC
Source organism: Streptococcus sp. 27098_8_66 (assembly GCF_041431945.1). Classification (NCBI taxonomy): domain Bacteria; kingdom Bacillati; phylum Bacillota; class Bacilli; order Lactobacillales; family Streptococcaceae; genus Streptococcus; species Streptococcus sp. 27098_8_66. Next base: position 8,208 of record NZ_JAPVYS010000012.1, read on the forward strand.
CAACCCCACAGCCTGTCTTTGTCCGTCCGGTATAGAAGACTAGCTTAGGCTCTTGGTAGGTCCGTCCTTCGGCTTGAAAGACCTTGTGCCAATGATCTTCTGTTGTCCCAAGGACTTTGCTGACGAACTGGGCATCTGCATCGTCTACATGGGTCTTGTTGTTGCGCGTGACTTGGGTGGACTGGTAAGGCTGAGAAGAAGTCCCATTTTCAAAGAGACTCCCAAGGCTAGCTCCCCCTCCTAGAAGAACCATGAGAAGGATGATGATGATTTTACTCTTGAAGCTTCCGGGCGATAGCAAAATTTGTAAAATGCCCCCGCCAAGGTTACTGTTGCCGGAAGACTGGGAGTAGCTTTGCCCTCGACGGTCTTCGATATTTCTACTTTCTTTTAGGTTATCACTTTTCATATTCGTCTCCTTTTATTTTATTTTACCAAAAATGAAGTGAAAACCAGAGTGATAACGCTTTAGATTTACTTTTTTCTTGACAGAAGGGTTTCTGTCCTTGTCAAAACGTGGAAAACTTGCTATAATGAGGTGAACGGAGGCGTTATGGCATTAAAAAAAGCAAGTCTAGCGTGTACGGTTTGTGGGTCACGCAATTACTCCATTAAGTTGAGTGGGACGCCAAAACCAACACGTTTAGAAGTTAATAAATTCTGCAAACATTGCAGCAAATATACCATCCATAAAGAAACACGATAGGAGAGAGTTGTGAAATTCATTAAAGATATTTTCGTCTTACTAAAAGATACAACTTGGCCAAATCGCAAGGAAAGATGGAAAAACTTTATCTCAGTGATTGAGTACACCGCTTTCTTTGTTGCATTGATTTATTTATTCGACAAAGTCATTGCACGTGGCCTATTGCACATGATCAATTTTTTTTAAGAAAAGAAGCCATGAGGCTGGGCAAAAACTGTCCAGCCTTTGATGTTTGATAGGAATAACTACAAGACGCAGTGGCTGATTGCTCAAAGCACTGCTTTGAGGTGGCGGATAAAACTTGCGAAGCAAGTATCCTAAGTCTTTGTTCGCTCTTCAACCTCTTCAACCTCTTCAACCTCTTTAAATTTCTTGGAATTCTTTCCCACTCCCACTTTTGTGCTCTTTTCTAAAAAATAAATCAGCAAACCTCTTTGCATTCCTGCAAAATGTGGTATAATGAAGCTAGGAAAAGGAAAGCCAAGAGGCTTTTTTTAGTGTGTTCACAAAAGCTCGAGCAGGCTAAACAGAAAGAAAGGATGCCCAAATGGACAGTTTTGATAAAGGCTGGTTTGTATTACAAACCTACTCAGGATATGAAAACAAGGTAAAAGAGAATCTTTTGCAACGTGCGCAAACTTACAATATGTTAGAAAACATCTTGCGCGTAGAGATTCCGACTCAAACCGTACAAGTTGAGAAAAACGGTAAAACAAAAGAAATCGAAGAAAACCGCTTCCCAGGTTATGTCTTGGTTGAAATGGTCATGACAGATGAAGCTTGGTTTGTTGTTCGGAATACACCGAACGTTACTGGTTTCGTTGGATCCCACGGGAACCGTTCAAAACCAACTCCATTGTTGGAAGAAGAAATCCGCAGCATCTTGCTCTCTATGGGTCAAACCGTTCAAGAGTTTGATTTGGATGTCAAGGTGGGCGATACAGTTCGCATCATCGACGGTGCTTTCACAGACTATACTGGTAAGATCACTGAAATTGATAACAACAAGGTGAAAATGGTCATTTCTATGTTCGGTAACGATACGGTTGCAGAAGTAAACTTGAACCAAATTGCTGAATTGTAAGAAAGCGAGAACCCTCCAAGAAAAACTTGGAGGGTTCATTTCTTCGATGTTATTTCAGATCGGAAATAACTTTTAAGTACTTGATAGTTGCAGCAGATAGGACAATTACGATTTTATCATTTTGAGGGGAACCTTGGTTTACATAGAGTATTTGTTAGGATTTTTTGAGGTGTGCTTGGCATAGAAGAGGAAAGCTTTAGGAAAACCATCATTAAGAAAGGACCCAAAGTGCAACAAAAAACCCCTATTGCTAGGGGAATTTTTAAAAGATAAAAGATGATAAAAAATTTTATTATCAAGGCGGTAGACGGATTTGAACCGACGATCAAGCTTTTGCAGAGCCGTGCCTTACCACTTGGCTATACCGCCATAACATATAATATTGTAACCTAAAAATAAAGATAGGTCAAGAAAACTTTTTACGTCAAACAACTTTAGAAAACCATTTCATCGTAGGGATTGAAAAAATCTATCAAATAGCTTGCGAATTCTAGTGATTTCTGCTATACTTATAGAGTTGTCTAAGACAGCAAATACTCATCTCGGATCCATTGTGGCACCGTTGCCCTTGTGGTCGTGCTGCAAGTTGACGTCTGAGAGAGGAGAAAAAAACAAAAAAGGAGAAACTACTCATGGCAGTAATTTCAATGAAACAACTTCTTGAGGCTGGTGTACACTTCGGTCACCAAACTCGTCGCTGGAACCCTAAGATGGCTAAGTACATCTTCACAGAACGTAACGGAATCCACGTGATCGACTTGCAACAAACTGTAAAATATGCAGACCAAGCATACGACTTCATGCGTGATGCAGCTGCAAACGATGCAGTGATCTTGTTCGTAGGTACTAAGAAACAAGCTGCTGATGCTGTTGCAGAAGAAGCTGTTCGTGCAGGTCAATACTTCATCAACCACCGTTGGTTGGGTGGAACTCTTACTAACTGGGGAACAATCCAAAAACGTATCGCTCGTTTGAAAGAAATCAAACGCATGGAAGAAGATGGAACTTTTGAAGTTCTTCCTAAGAAAGAAGTTGCATTGTTGAACAAACAACGCGCTCGTCTTGAAAAATTCTTGGGCGGTATCGAAGACATGCCTCGTATCCCAGACGTAATGTACGTTGTGGATCCACATAAAGAACAAATCGCTGTTAAAGAAGCTAAGAAATTGGGTATCCCAGTTGTAGCGATGGTCGACACAAACACTGACCCAGATGATATCGATGTTATCATCCCAGCGAACGATGACGCTATCCGCGCTGTTAAATTGATCACTGCGAAAATGGCTGACGCTGTTATCGAAGGACGTCAAGGTGAAGACAGTGTTGCTACAGTAGAAGCTGAATTGGCAGCTACTGAAGGTCAAGCTGATTCAATCGAAGAAATCGTTGAAGTTGTAGAAGGCGACAACGCTTAATTTCATTCAATAAGTAACGAACCTAAGAGGGCAGGGCTCAGCCCGACCCTCTTATTTTATTAAAAAATATAGGAGAACAAAAATGGCAGAAATTACAGCTAAGCTTGTAAAAGAATTGCGTGAAAAATCTGGTGCCGGTGTCATGGACGCTAAAAAGGCATTGGTTGAAGTTGAAGGTGATATCGAAAAAGCGATCGAATTGCTTCGCGAAAAAGGTATGGCTAAAGCAGCTAAGAAAGCTGACCGTGTTGCCGCTGAAGGTTTGACTGGTGTTTATGTCAATGGTAACGTTGCAGCAGTAGTTGAAGTAAACGCTGAAACTGACTTCGTTGCGAAAAACGCTCAATTCGTTGAATTGGTAAACGCAACAGCGAAAGTGATCGCTGAAGGTAAACCAGCTAACAACGAAGAAGCTCTTGCTTTGACAATGCCTTCAGGTGAAACTCTTGAAGCTGCATACGTATCTGCAACAGCTACAATCGGTGAAAAAATTTCATTCCGTCGTTTTGCCTTGCTTGAAAAAACAGATGCACAACACTTCGGTGCTTACCAACACAACGGTGGACGTATCGGTGTTATCTCTGTGATCGAAGGTGGAGACGAAGCACTTGCTAAACAAATCTCAATGCACATCGCTGCAATGAAACCAACTGTTCTTTCATACAAAGAATTGGATGAACAATTCGTGAAAGATGAATTGGCACAATTGAACCACGTCATCGACCAAGATAACGAAAGCCGTGCAATGGTTGGTAAACCAGCTCTTCCACACTTGAAATTCGGTTCAAAAGCACAATTGACTGACGAAGTGGTTGCTCAAGCTGAAGAAGATATTAAAGCTGAATTGGCAGCTGAAGGTAAACCAGAAAAAATCTGGGATAAAATCATCCCAGGTAAAATGGATCGCTTCTTCTTGGACAACACAAAAGTTGACCAAGCCTACACTCTTCTTGCACAAGTCTACATCATGGATGACAGCAAGACAGTTGAAGCTTACCTTGAATCAGTAAATGCTTCAGTTATCGAATTCGTTCGTTTTGAAGTTGGTGAAGGTATTGAAAAAGCTTCAAATGACTTTGAAGCAGAAGTTGCAGCTACAATGGCAGCAGCTCTTAACAACTAAGAATAAACAAAAAGAGGTTTCGAAGGAAACCTCTTTTTGTGTGGAAAATATCTTATATCATTGTTTAAGCTGTTTTAAAATATTAACAAAGTTTGTTTTCAAAAAATAACAGACGTTACCGAAGATTCATCGATATACTTTCTGAAACTTTCCGCCGTGAGAAAAGTGCTTGAAACAATGAAGTTTCAAGCACTCGGGAGTTTTGAAACTTTAGGTTCAAAACTAAGTCATGGAACTTCATAGAAGTTCGCTGACGTCCGTACTCACCTAAGGAAAGATTCAGAGAAGATATTATGTGAACTGATATCATGGGCTCATTCATTTGCTTAATGTGCGAAGGTATCGATTCCTAGAAGCAGAGACAGGGTTCCCATGATGAGGCCGGCTAGTATCACTCCGAGCATGACTGCGAGGCTACTGCGTTTGAAGTCCCAGTCAAGGATGGAGGCCGCAAGAGCTCCGGTCCAGGCACCAGTTCCCGGAAGAGGGATTCCCACAAAGAGCAATAAGGCCCAGAAGATTCCCTTGTCTCCTGCAGCTTTTTCTAATTTCTGTCCGCCTCTATGGCCCTTATTGAGACACCAGCTAAAAAAGCCTCCGATGATCGGTTTTTTTGCCCCCCAAGTGAGGATATGGCGGGCGAAGAAGAAGATCAGAGGGACAGGGAGAAGATTTCCGATCACTCCGATCAGGAGCGCTGTCCATAAGGGAATACCATTTGCAATGGCAAAAGGGATGGCCCCGCGCAATTCAACAAGGGGAACCATGGAGATCAGGAAGGTAAAGATATATTTCATTAGTCAAGCCTTTCGATTAGTCTTCTTCATTCTATCGTATCTTCCTTCAATTGACAACTATTCCAGCTTTGGAATGAACTTTTTAAATCTTTTATCTTGACTTTCTGGTGGAGGAAGCATATAATAGAGATATAGTTAATTAGAATCATTATAAAAAAGGAGAAACGATATGACAACTATGAAACATGAAGCAGCTACTGATGTAGCAACTTTTGCACCTTCTAATAAAGAAACTCTTCCAGAAACAAAAGCCCTCTTGAACCAAGTCGTAGCAGATCTCTACGTCGCTCACATTGCCCTTCACCAAGTACACTGGTATATGCGTGGACGTGGCTTTATGGTTTGGCATCCAAAGATGGACGAATACATGGACAGCTTGGATGCAACCTTGGATGAAGTGAGCGAACGCTTGATCACTCTTGGTGGCGCGCCATATTCTAGCATGACTGAATTTTTGGAACACAGCAATATTGAAGAACGCCGTGGAACATTTACGAAAAATGTAGAAGAAAGCTTGACACGTGTTCTTGAAATCTTCCATTACCTTGACGGCCTTTACCAAAAAGCTTTGGATGTTACCGACGCTGAAGGCGACGATGTAACCAACGATATCTTTGTTGGGGCTAAAGCAGAACTTGAAAAGAACATTTGGATGGTGGCAGCTGAACTTGGTCAAGAACCAGGATTATAAGATCATAAAAAAAATAGAAGCCATTGGCTTCTATTTTTTTGCTTTGTAGGAGATTTCCACTAATTAAAGGAGTTCTTAATCTAACTATAGTTGGAGCGAAATCGAGGCCTATCGCTCCTATTTTTTTGGTATAGTTAATATGTGATTTTCTGTAAGCGTTCGCAGGTATAAGAAAGCGCTTACAAATTGAATAGTTAATCCTAAGAGGAGGTTTTTATGGGAAAGTCTTTTTTTGAAAAGCGTCCTGTTTTTAGTATTCGTAAGCTCTCAGTTGGAGCTTGTTCTGTTGTGATTGGGATTTCTGCCTTGGGTCTTTCAAGGGTCCATGCGGAAGAAAAGCCAGCCCTTGAAAGTGAACCGACTTCGATGGAGACACCAAGTGTTGTGACGGAAAATTCAGAAGCGGAAGTTCCTGAAGCTGGTGCAAGGGTTTCAGAAGCTCCAGCTGTCATCACCCCTACCAGAGCTGAGGAAAAGCCAGCGCCTCAAGGCGAAGGCCAGCCCGTTTCAGCTTCATCTGAGCGTGCTACGGGAACGGAAGAAACAGCTGCTCCAGATCAAAATCGTGTAGCGGAGGATATTGTGCAAGATCGAGAACGTGATTTTAATAAAGATTGGTATTTTAAATTAAATGCGGCTCCTGGTGCAGAAGGGCGTCAAGTGGATGTCAAGGATTGGAAAAAATTAGATCTTCCTCATGACTGGTCTATTTTCTTTGATTTCGATCACAACTCTCCTGCTCAAAATGAAGGGGGGCAATTAAACGGAGGGGATGCTTGGTATCGTAAAACTTTCCGTTTGGACGACAAGGATCTAGATAAGAAGGTCCGCTTGGAATTTGGCGGGGTTTATATGGATTCCAAAGTCTATGTGAACGGACAATTCGTTGGTCATTATCCAAATGGCTACAATGCCTTTTCTTATGATATTACTCCTTATTTGAATGCGGATGGAAGCGAGAATACCATCGCCGTTCATGTGGTCAATCAACAACCAAGTAGCCGTTGGTATTCTGGTAGTGGGATTTACCGGGATGTTAAGCTGAGTGTAACGGACAAGGTTCATTTAGCGCAGTATGGGACTACGATTACGACCCCTCAGTTGGAAAAACAGCAAAATGGGGCAGTGGATACAGTGGTGAAGAGCCGCATTGTCAACCAAGATGATCAAGCTCATAGTATTTATGCGGAATATGAAATTGTCGATCAAAATGGCCAAGTGGTGAGCGAAAAAACGCGCAGTGAGGCACAAGATGTTTTAGCTGGTCAAGAGATCAACCTATCTCAAACCCTCCATGTTGAAAAACCAACCCTCTGGGATGTGAAAACGGATCATCCAGCTCTCTATACCTTGTATACGCGGGTTTATCGGGATTCGCAGTTAGTGGATGTGCAAAAGGAACGCTTTGGTTATCGCTATCTCAACTGGACGCCAGAAGGTGGCTTCTTCCTCAATGGGGTGGCGACGAAATTCCACGGGGTATCCCTTCACCATGACCACGGGGCTCTTGGAGCTGAGGAAAACTACAAGGCTGAATACCGTCGTCTCAAACAGATGAAGGACATGGGAGTCAATGCGATCCGGACGACCCACAACCCAGCGAGTGAACAAACCTTAAAAATTGCGGCTGAGTTGGGCTTGATGGTCCAAGAAGAAGCTTTTGATACCTGGTATGGTGGCAAGAAGCAATACGATTATGGTCGTTTCTTTGAAAAAGATGCCACTCACCCAGAAGCTCGTAAGGGGGATACTTGGTCAGATTACGATCTACGGACCATGGTAGAGCGGGACAAGAACAATCCAGCCATTGTCATGTGGTCAATCGGTAACGAAGTCGGTGAAGCAGATGGTTCAGACAAATCTGTCGCAACTGTTCGTCGCTTGGTCAAGACCATCAAGGACGTGGATGCAACCCGCTATGTCACCATGGGAGCTGATAAATTCCGCTTTGGTGATGGATCAGGAGGCCATGAAAAGGTAGCAGCAGAGCTCGATGCGGTTGGATTTAACTATTCAGAAGCCAACTATGAAAGCTTACGGGCCAAACATCCAAACTGGCTCATTTATGGATCAGAAACCTCTTCTGCAACGCGGACACGGGGCTCATACTATCATCCTGAAAGAGAATGGGTCGGCAGCAACCAAGAAGACCGCCATTATGAACAATCAGACTACGGCAATGACCGGGTTGGTTGGGGTCGGACAGCAACCGCCTCTTGGACCTTTGACCGTGATCATGCCGGCTATGCAGGACAATTTATCTGGACCGGTACGGACTATATCGGTGAGCCAACCCCATGGCACAACCAAAATGATACACCTGTGAAAAGTTCTTATTTCGGTATTGTAGATACTGCCGGCCTTCTAAAGAATGATTTTTACCTTTACCAAAGTCAATGGGTATCGGCTGAGAAACATCCAATGGTGCATCTCTTACCACATTGGAACTGGGACAATCCAGAATTAGCCAATCGTGTCATGGATGAAGAAGGACGGATCCCTGTTCGTGCCTTCTCCAATGCCCGCAGTGTGGAATTGATTGTCAATGGGAAATCACAAGGAGTCAAGACCTTTACTAAGAAGACCACAGCAGATGGCCGGACCTACCAAGAAGGGGCAAATCCGGATGAACTCTATCTAGAGTGGTTAGTCCCTTATGTACCAGGCAAGGTGGAAGCTATTGCCCGCAACGAAGCAGGAGAAGTGATTGCCCGCGATCAGATTAAAACAGCTGGGAAGCCAGCCGGTGTTCGTCTGTTGAAAGAAGAACACGCCATTGCAGCAGACGGCAAGGATCTGACCTATATTACCTATGAAATCGTCGATGAAGAAGGTCGTGTGGTCCCAACTGCCAATAACTTGGTGCATTTCCATCTGCATGGACAAGGTCAAATTGTCGGTGTCGATAATGGGGAACAAGCCAGCCGGGAACGCTACAAAGCGCAGGAAGATGGCTCATGGCAACGTCGGGCCTTTAACGGCAAAGGGGTTGTCATTGTCAAATCAACGGAGCAAGCAGGTGCCTTTACCCTGTATGCAGACTCAGACCGCTTGCAGTCAGACCAAGTCAGCCTCTTTACTGGTAAGAAGGACCAGGAAGAACGCTCTGTCTTGGGAGTCGAACCGGTTCGAACTCAAGTGTACTTGGGACAAAATCCTGAACTTCCAAGTCACGTATCTGTTGTTTATAGTGATGGCAAGGCCCAAGAAGAAGCCGTTGAATGGGATGCAGCAGACTATAGTCGTGCTGGCCAAGTCCGGGTGACAGGTCATGTTCAAGGACGGACGGTCGAAGCTCTGGTCGATGTGATCGGTGTGGAGCAAGTCCTTCCAGTTATCAAACAAATCCCACAGGGAGCAGATCTAGCGACAGTGGATAAGACTGTGCAATTGGTCTTCACAGATGGCCGAACAGTTAGCTATGAAGTTGATCAATGGACCTTGGAAGCTGGTCAAGAAGATCAGTTGTCCACACCAGGTGCTCGCTTGAAGGCGACAGGTCTCCTAGGCAATGGGGAAGCCGTCCAAGCGACGCTAGTGGTTGCAGGTGGAACAGTCAGCAAGGCTAAGAAACCAACTGTGCAGCTAGATGGGGTAGCCCTTCCAAAATTTGGTAGTGGCAATCATACTATTTTCCGTCCGCTGGCTTATGGGCAAGAGCCTGGTCAAGTCACAGCAAGTGCAGAAAATGCCCAAGTGACGGTCCTACAAGCTAGCCGCGAAAATGGTTTGAAGGCTCAAATCTTTGTGGCTGCTCAGGATACGGGAGCTGTCCAGACCTATGTGGTCCAATTCCAAGAAGAAAGTCCACAGATCCAGCGCCTAGAATTGCGTCTGCCAGAAGGACAGGAACTCAAGGAAGACCAAACGGTACCACTTGAAGTCATTGCCCATTACCAAGATGGTAGCCAGGCAAGTTTCAAAGCAGATCAAATCGATGTGAAGACAAGAGCTGGTAGTCAAGGAAAAGCGGTCGCAAGCAAGAAAGGTTTGGAACTACGGGAAGCAGGATTGATTCATTTACAAGCTAGCTTCCAAGGACAAACAGGGGAATTAACCTTTACCATCACGCCAAATCCAGAAGAAAAGACAGTTGTCAAGGTGCGTCCTGTACGGATCAGCACCGATCGAAACGTTTTGCCAGCTCTTCCAGAGACCGTCTTGGTCGAGTATGATAAGGGATTCCCGAAAGAAAAACGTGTGACCTGGGATGCCGTAACCGCAGATCAAGTCAAGGATTATCATAGCTTTACAGTCACAGGTCATGTAGAGGGTGTGGAAAAAGAAGCCCAAGCTCAAGTAACGGTTGAAGGCATTATCGCTGTAGAAGAAGTCAGCACGACAACGCCAGTTGGTGAAAAACCAGCCCTTCCAGAAAGCGTGCGGACTTATCACTCCAATGGCAAGACCTATGCTGCCAAGGTGGCCTGGGATGCGGTCGATCCGCAACTCTTGGCCCAAGAAGGAGAAGTTGTCCTAGCCGGTCGTGTAGAAGGAACCAACCTTCCAACCCGTCTTCATATTCGTGTTTCTAGCACCACAGTCAAGGGAGCCAATGTAGCAGAGCAATGGACAGGATCAGTCTTGCCACTCGCCTTTGCAAGTGACTCTAACGATGCGGATCCAGTTGCTAAGGTCAATGATAAGGTCATCTCCTTTACCGATGCTCCAGCTAACCGTTGGACCAACTGGGGCCGTGACAATGCGGAAGATTCTGTTGGTATCTTGTTTGGAGATTCTGGTATCTTGACCAAGCGAGCAGTGGACAACCTCCATGTTGGTTTCCATGAAGACCACGGCGTTGGGGCTCCAAGTGAGTATGTGATTGAGTACTATACAGGGGAACAAATCCCAACTGTTCCAAGCAATCCAAATCGCGTCAAAGACGAAACAGACCATCCATTTAACAATCCAGCCAACTGGAAAGAAGTCAGCAACCTAACCGTTGAAGAACCGGTAGCAGCTGGCAAGATGAATCATTTCAGTTTTGATAAAGTCGACACCTATGCCGTTCGTATCCGCATGAAGACACCAGAAGGCAAGCGTGGAAGTTCTATTTCAGAGATTCAGATCTTTGCCAATAAGGTTGCAGCAGAAGAAAAGAGCCAGGTGACCATTCGCGTCAATGGCGATGTATTGCCAGGTGTCAACCCAAGTGTGACCGATTACTACATCGATGCGCGTGATCGGGCTTATCCACAAGTGGAAGCGACAGCCAGCCATCACGGTCTTGCAACGGTTGTACCAAGCGTCCATGAAGGTGAGCCAATCCGTGTCATCCATAAAGCAGAAGATGGTACTATCTTACAAGAATACCGCCTCCATCTCACAAGCGATGCAGAAAAACTGAAACAAGCTGCTCCAGTAGCAGTGGAAGCAGGTAGCCGCTTTGTGAAAGTCGGTCAAGATCTGGTTCTACCATCTACCGTAGGTGTCTACTTCCAAGGGGACACAGGTTACGAACGCAAGGAACTGACGGTGGACTGGCAGGCTCTACCAGCTGATGCGCTTTCTCACGAAGGTAGCTTCACGCTAGAAGGAAAAGTCCTTGGCTATGATCTGACAGCTCAGCTGACCGTCCGGGTGTCAGAAAAGACAGGAGAAAACCTCTCTGTGAACCGTGACTACAATGCAGAAGATACAAGAGCATTTGCTAGTGAAACCAATGATCTCGATCCAAATCAAATCGATTATATCGATTACATCAACGATGGTGGCTACAACGAGTACTACCGTTGGACCAACTGGAAGAGGGAACCGGATCAAACCGAAGCCTTTGCTGGTCTCATCTTCAAGAAAAATGGTCAAGTAACAGAGCGTTTGGTCAATAAAGTAGCGGTCGACTTCTTTGCAGATCAGGAAACAGGTCTGCCAACGAAAACGGTTCTTGAACGCTATATTGGTCCAGACTTTGATGTTCCGGATGATTATGGCAATCTGAAGAATCTTCCAGATCATCCATTTAACCAGTCCTCTAACTGGGAAGAAATTCCTTACAGCTTGGATTATGCATTTGAGCCTGGTTATATCTCTAACCTCAGCTTCAACGAAACCAGAACGAAAGCCATCCGTTTAAGAATGGTCCGTGACGAAAATCTTAAAGGAATTGGAATCATTGAATTGAGCGCCTATGCCCCAACAGAAGAGGCCCAGGCAACAACTGATGTTACGATCCAAGTGAATGGCAAAGACCTAGAAGGTTTTAAACCAGATGTGACAAATTATCATCTAGAGTATGAGGGAGAACGTCCAATCGTTTCAGCACAAGGCAAGAATGGAACAGCCGTTACGGTCATCGATGCTAAAAGTGCCAATGCTCCGGTTCTTGTCAAGGTTGTCTCAGAAGATGGCAAGCTCGAAAAAGTATATCAACTTTCTCTATCCGCAAAAGCACCTACAGGCTCAGCCATTCCTGAAGAAGGGGTTAAGAATCTGGTTCATACCAAACCAGAGTTGGTGATTGAGCCAGAAGAGATGGACTTTGAACGCTTAGAACGTCCAAATGCGGATCTTCCAAAAGGTGAGAAACGTGTGGTTCAAGAAGGTCAAAAAGGCCGCAAATTGCGCTTGGTGGAAGTTTCTCAAGAAAATGGTGTGGAAAGCCGGAAGGAACTGGATGCCTTTGTAGAGCTAGATCCAGTGGCAGAAATCACAGAGGTGGGCACGAAAGAAGTACTTCCAGACACTCCACAACCAGAGCCGCAGCCACAGCCAGAACCACAACCAGAGCCACAGCCAGCACCTCAGCCACGACCACAACCAGAACCACAACCACACCCGCTTCCGAACTCAGAACATCCTCATGCCTCAGAAAGACCAGTAGCTGCCGCAACTCCTCAAGCATCTCTTGAGGTCAAAGCAGTGCGTCAGGAAGGAATAGATGTAGCAGGGAAGGAAGTCGAGAAAACAGCTCAAACACCAACAGTTTCAGCTGCTCCAGTTTCCGAAGATAGATTACCAAATACAGGAATGGAAGAAAGCGTCGCAAGCCTCGTTGCTGGAATCCTAGCGGCAGGCCTTGCCAGTGCTGTGCTGGACGATCAGAAAAAAAGAGCCAATAAGGCCAAGTAAAACAGCTAGAGAAACTAGCAAAAAACGGTGAAAAGTTCACAGGTAAAAGAAGGAGGATGGGGAAGCCCCACCCTCTTTACCTGGTGACATAAAGGAATAGAATATGGGAAAAAGATTATTTGATAAGATTGGCATTCGTAAACTCTCAGTAGGCGTCTGCTCGGTAGTCGTAGCGACTTGTTTTTTAGGTGTCACTACCAGTTACGCAGAGGAATAAGCTGAGAATAGTGAACCACGTGAAGAACGGGTTGAAACGAGCGATGTCGATCATCAAGGAAAGGAGGAGAAAACTATGAACGAGCACCAAGAAGAATCAGAACAGCCCTCACCAGCTACTAGTGAGAAAGAAAATCGCACAGTTGGCCAAGGGACAGAAGCAACCCAACCAGTCGCTTCTCTAGATGAGGAGTCTGAGATTGCGGATTACGGACCGCTTCCAAGCAAGGCCCAAAGGCAATACCACCGCGAAGAACTAGCGGCTTTCATCCACTTTGGGATGAATACTTACTACGATCGTGAGTGGGGAGATGGGCAAGAAGATCCTTATTATTTTTATCCAGAGCATCTGGATACCGATCAGTGGATCAAAACCCTGAAGGATACTGGCTTTAAACGGACGATCATGGTCGTCAAGCACCACGATGGCTTCCTCTTGTACCCTTCCAAATACACCGACCATACCATTGCCAAAAGTGGTTGGAAGGATGGAAAAGGTGATATCCTAGCCGAGGTTTCTGCTTCTGCCAGCAAGTATGACATGGACATGGGGGTCTACCTCTCGCCTTGGGATGCTCACAGCCCACTCTACCATGTGGATACAGAGGACCAATACAACGAATACTATCTCAACCAGCTTAAGGAAATCCTTGAAGATCCAAAATATGGTAATAAGGGCAAGTTCGTAGAAGTCTGGATGGATGGAGCGCGTGGCGATGGGGCTCAAAAGGTCACCTATACCTTTGACAAGTGGTTTGAAGCCATTCGCAAGGCCCAAGGGGATATTGCTATCTTCTCTGCTGAGCCGACCAATGTTCGTTGGATTGGAAATGAAAAGGGGATTGCCGGAGATCCGGTTTGGCAAAAGGTCAATCCAGATAAGATCCGCAACAATCCATCTAATAGCTACCTCAATCACGGGGATCCGGAAGGGAAGCAATACTCAGTGGGAGAAGCCGATGTCTCTATTCGCTCCGGCTGGTTCTACCATGACAATCAAGAGCCTAAGTCCTTGCGCGAATTGATGGACATTTACTTCAAATCGGTCGGCCGTGGAACCCCGCTTTTGCTCAATATTCCACCCAATCAAGATGGGAAATTTGCGGATGCCGATGTGGCCCGTTTGAAAGAATTCCGTCAGACCTTGGACCAACTCTACAGTGTGGACTATGCGACAGGAGCTTTGGTCGAAGCTGAATCGACACGATGCAATCCGCTCTACAAGGCCAGCCATTTGACAGATGGCGATGAAAAGACCAGTTGGGCCCCCGCTGATGATGCCAAGAACGGTTCTTTTGTCCTCGATCTTGGAAAAGAGCAACACTTTGATGTGGTAGAGCTCAAGGAAACGATCGAGAAAGGCCAACGGATTTCTGCTTTCACCATTGATGTGGCAGTGAATGGCCAATGGGTTCCTTATGGGGCTGGCTCAACCGTAGGATACCGCCGTTTGATCAAAGGGCAACCGGTTGATAGTCGCTATATCCGGGTGTCCATCACCGATGCCCAAGCTACTCCAATCTTGAACGGTGTCTCTGTCTATAAGACGCCAGCTAGCATTGAAGAAACCGATGGCTATCCGCTTGGTTTGACCTATTATTCTGATCGGACAGCTGAGCGGGCCAATGGCCAATGGAATGAAGAGGGAGAAGGCGTTCGAGGCACCTCTATGTGGACCAAGGAAAAGGGAGCTTCCGTAACCTATCAGTTTGAGGGCACCAAGGCCTATGTGGTCGCAACCGTCGACCCTGGTCATGGGGAAATGGATATCTATGTCGATGGCCAAAAGCTAGCGACGGTCAATACCCAAAGCCCAACCCGCAACCGTAGCCAAAAGGTCTATGAAACACCGGACTTGGCAGCAGGATCTCACACTTTGACCTTGGTCAATAGCAAGGGAGATGCGATCGCAACGGAAGGGATTTATGCCCTCAATAACCAAGAAAAGGGTCTCTTTGAGTTTTCTCAGCCAACCCTAGCTGTTAAAAAAGGCGACCCAGCGCAAGTCGTCGTCAAGAGAAAAGGTGGCTATAAAGGAAGTGCCAGTCTTAAATTGATCACAGAACCAGGAACAGGGGTTCATGGCAAGGTCTACAAAGATACCAACGTCACCCTTGAGTTCGCAGATGGCGAAACGGAAAAAACAGTCCAAGTCCCAACCCTTGATTTTGTTGGAAAAGCGAACGATGTCTATGACTTTAAGGTCAAATTGTTGCATCCAGATCAGGGAAGCCTGGTCGGTTTTATTCCAGATCTGACAGTCCAAGTGATGAACGAGGACTAGCTGCCAAAAAATCGCAAAGCAGTGGATGACCAAGAACCAAAACTGCATTACAGTGAGGGTTGGCACCACGAGACAGACAATCCAAACTTCTCAAATGGCACAGAATCTTGGTCTAGTTTCAACCAAGTGACCGATGAGGAAGGCAAGAAACACATTGAAGTGACCATTACCTTTAAGGGCACCGGTGTGGAGGTTCGAGGAGTAGTCGACCCAAGTCATGGTCTCTACAGCGTCACCCTGGATGGAAAAGAAATGGCCTTCGAAGAAGGTCGTGGCCATGACTATGAGATTGAAGGCGATCATTACTTCAGTGGCTATGGAGACCAACGCAAACTAGACCAGAGCTTGGTCAATCTGCAAGGTCTAGCAAAAGGCTACCACCAGCTACGCTTGCACCTGGATCCATCTCTCAATGATCCTCAGTCATCTAGAGCTATCCAAGTAGACCGATTTATCCTCTCAGGGAAAGATAGCCAGTTGCTCAGTCAAGAAGAGCTGCAACAGATCATCAGAGAAGGAGTAGAAAAGATCAAGGCTACTTCTCTCGATCGCTTGAAAGCAGATCTCAAACCAACTGTTCAAGGACAATTGACGGACTTGACTCAGTTGTTGGATCAAGAGCGACCAGATTTGGTTGCTGCAGCTAATCAAGTGGAAGCCCTTGAAACCATCTTAGAAGATGCTCACAATTATGAACCCCTGACGCAGACACGCCCAGATCAAGGTGTTCGAGATCTGATTCTTGAAAAGCCAGAGCTTCTCATCGAAGCAGAGGAGATTCCATTTGAGAGTCAAACGCGTGAGAACAAGGACTTGGCCAAGGGCGAGAGCCGGATCCTTCAAGCAGGGAAGGTCGGACGCCGGCTGAAATTGATCGAGGTTCGACAAGAAGAAGGCAAAGAAATTCGGACAGAAGTCGATGCCTTTGTCGAAGTGGAGGCTCAGGACCAGATCACAGAAGTCGGAACGAAGGAAGCGGAAGAAAGTCCGTTGATAGCTGATATGCCGACTCCAACCACTCCTGTAACTCCAAGTAAGGTGCAACCAGAAGTTATGACTCTTTCTCAAGCTGAAGACAAAAAAGAAAAAGAAAGACCCGTTCTCTTGCAACAGACGACCCCAGAAGCAATTTCTGTTTCGACTCCAGACCATCCGGAAAAAGAAGGTGTTGAAAGTCCTTCTCTACAATCGGAAGGAAAACTACCTCAAACCGGTACAAAAGAAGGTGGTATCTTTGCTTGGTTAGGCCTTCTTGGTCTAGGATTCTTGGGTGGAGGCGCCAAATTCGCTCGTCGCAAAGAGTAGTTCATTCTTCGCATAAGAGGCTGGGACACAAGTCCTAGCCTCTCAATTATTTTTGGATTGTCGAGCAAGACGCAGTGGTTGAGTGGGCTCTACTACGCTGATTTCATCAGCTTTTACAGCCCTACTCAACTGTGCGGAGGTGGGACGACGAAATCTAATTCTAACGAATTACCGATTTCTGTCCCACTCTCTTTTATTTTTTCTCCTTTCCTTAAGAGATTCCTATTTCCATAGAGTCTTTGCTTTATTTACAGCCGTAAAAATTGTATAATAGTCAAATAAGGTCAATGATGAGAAGGAACACTCCAAGGCCATTTTTTATGGACCAAAGAGCAGAGCATCCATCTAGAAAAAAACAAGTCAGAAAGGAGTATCATGGCAAATAAGAACACATCTGATAGCATTGAAGCTTATATCAAGGCCTTGCTGGCTCAAGCTGGCATGGCAGAGCTCAAAAGAAGTGAGTTAGCCGATGTCTTTCAGGTTGTACCCAGTCAGATTAACTATGTCATTAAGACCCGCTTTACCGAAAGCCGAGGCTATATTGTAGAAAGTAAGCGCGGTGGGGGTGGCTATATCCGCATTGGCAAGGTCCAGTTTTCAGATCACCATCAGATGCTCCAAGGCTTGGCAGCCAATATTGGAGAGGCCATCAGCCAGCAGGTCTTTAATGATATCCTCCAGATGCTCTATGAAGAAAAATTATTGACAAAACGTGAGACTCAGCTCTTGCTTGCGACAACTTCC
The DNA here is from genome assembly GCF_041431945.1 of Streptococcus sp. 27098_8_66. Taxonomy (NCBI): domain Bacteria; kingdom Bacillati; phylum Bacillota; class Bacilli; order Lactobacillales; family Streptococcaceae; genus Streptococcus; species Streptococcus sp. 27098_8_66. The sequence goes on from NZ_JAPVYS010000012.1 coordinate 25,647, forward strand.
GATGAGGTCCTAGGTCGAGATGCTCTCATCCTACGAGCAACGATGCTGAAAAAAATCATTCAACAAGTAGATAGAAAAGGAAATACCGACTAGATGAACTATTCAACAGCACTGTTAGAAAGTATAGAAGCGGCCCAAATACTAGCAGGGCACTATCAGGGGAACACCTTAGATACTTGGCATCTCTTGACGGCTATGGCCAATAATCCCTATAGCGTGGCAGGTTCTGTACTGAACGATTATCCTATGCAGATCGATGAGTTTCAGGATGCAGCGGAGCATATTACAGGCCAAGCTTTTCAAAGCGACAATCGGTATGAAATCTTCCCATTTTCTTATCGGATGGAAGCCATTATGAAGCACGCAAGGGAGATTGCCCAGGTTCTTCATGCCAAGACCTTGGGAACAGAGCATGTGCTCCTCTCTCTTCTAGCAGACCGTGGGACCTTGGCGAGCCAAGTCATGGAGTTTGCCGGCTTTGCCTTTACAGAGCAAGACAAGGGAGTTCCTATTGCCTCCCTTCGAAAGAATCTTGAGGACAAGGCAGGCTGGGATAAGAATGATATCAAAGCCATTCGGAGCCTTTATCGGGCCCAAAATCCTAACCGCCAAACCATGGGAAATATGATGGGCATGCCCCCAAGCACCAGTGGAGGTCTTGAAGATTATACCCGTGATTTGACGGAAATGGCGCGTGCAGGCCAGCTTGAGCCTGTGATTGGTCGGGATGCAGAGATTTCACGCATGATCCAAATCCTCAGCCGCAAGACGAAGAACAATCCTGTATTGGTGGGAGAGGCAGGGGTCGGAAAAACCGCCCTTGCATTAGGTCTGGCCCAGCGTGTCGCTAGTGGCAATGTTCCAGCTGAAATCGCGCAAATGCGTGTTCTTGAATTGGATCTCATGAATGTCGTTGCAGGGACGCGCTTCCGTGGGGACTTTGAAGAACGGATGAACAATATCATCCAGGACATCGAAGAAGACGGTCACGTGATTCTCTTTATCGATGAACTGCATACCATTATGGGGTCAGGATCCGGTATTGATTCGACCTTAGACGCAGCCAATATTCTAAAACCAGCCCTAGCACGAGGAACCTTGCGTACAGTTGGAGCGACGACCCAAGATGAGTACCAAAAGCATATCGAAAAAGATGCAGCCCTTTCTCGGCGTTTTGCGAAAGTCACCATTGAAGAGCCAAGTGTTGCAGATAGCATCCAAATTCTCCAAGGCTTGAAAGAAACCTACCAGGACCACCATCATGTGACCATTACCGATGAAGCGATCGAAACAGCTGTCAAATATGCCCACCGCTATTTGACCAGCCGTCAATTGCCAGATTCAGCCATTGATCTCTTGGATGAAGCGGCAGCTACTGTACAAAACCGAGATTCCAATGGTCACGTAAAAGAAGAGTTGACCGCCTTAGACCGGGCTTTGATGGATGGCAAGTGGAAGAAAGCAGCCCAACTCTTAGAAGTAGAGGCCGCTCCCATTGTCTACAAAAAAGAAGTCACTGACCAAGATGTCTTGGTGACCTTGAGCCAATTATCTGGTATTCCAACTCAAAAACTGACTCAAACCGATGCCAAGAAGTACTTAAACTTAGAAACAGAATTGCACAAGCGCGTGATTGGTCAAGACCAAGCCGTTTCGAGTATCAGTCGGGCTATTCGACGCAATCAATCAGGTATCCGTAGCAATAAACGTCCGATCGGTTCTTTCATGTTCCTAGGACCTACCGGTGTCGGAAAAACAGAGCTAGCCAAAGCTTTGGCGGAGGTTCTGTTTGATGATGAATCGGCCCTCATCCGTTTTGATATGAGTGAGTACATGGAAAAATTCGCGGCCAGTCGCCTCAACGGAGCCCCTCCAGGCTATGTGGGCTACGAAGAAGGAGGCGAGTTGACCGAGAAAGTCCGCAACAAACCATATTCAGTTCTCTTATTTGATGAGGTGGAAAAAGCCCACCCAGATATTTTCAATGTCCTTTTGCAAGTCTTGGATGACGGAGTCTTAACCGATAGCAAAGGCCGGAAGATTGACTTCTCCAATACCATTATCATCATGACCTCAAACCTGGGAGCAACAGCCCTTCGGGATGATAAGACCGTTGGCTTTGGTGCCAAAGATATTCGCTTTGACCAAGCCAATATGGAAAAACGCATGTTTGAAGAGTTGAAGAAGACCTATCGTCCAGAGTTTATCAACCGGATTGATGAAAAGGTGGTCTTCCATAGTCTCTCAAGCGAGGACATGCAGCAGGTGGTGAAAGTCATGGTCAAACCGCTCATCGCGACCTTGGCTGAACAAGGCATGACCCTCAAATTCCAGCCTTCAGCGCTCAAGTTGCTAGCAACCAAAGGGTACGATCCAGAAATGGGAGCTCGCCCACTCCGTCGTGTCTTGCAGACCGAAGTGGAAGATCAACTAGCAGAGCTATTGCTGAAAGGGCAAGCCCAAGAAGGGCAAACGATCAAGGTTGGAACGACAGCTGGAACGATCAAGTTTGAGATTGTCTAGGAGGACGTCATGACGCTTCAGCGATTAACCCGTATTTCGCTTTTGGCGGCCCTTTGTGTCGCTCTACGTCAGGCTTTTGCCCCTTTTCCAAATGTCCAACCTATTTCGGCCATCTTTTTTCTATTGGTGATGTTTGAAGGGTATAGCTTTGCTTTTCTTGTGATGATGATCACCATGTCTGTCTCCGCCTTTTTCCTGGGGATGAGCCTGATTGTGTTCTTTCAGATTGTCGCCTTTGGCTGTTTGATGCTCATTTGGCGTATCAGTTACAAGTGGTTGCCTTTTGTCCTTCAGGTCCTTTTTGTGGGCCTACTGTCCTTTGTTTATGGGGTCTTGATCGATAGTGTTTATGCCTTGATGTACCATATTCCTTGGTGGACTTATGCTTTGGTCAATGGTTTTAGTTTTAATCTTGCCCATGCTCTGTCGACGATCACTTTCTATCCCATTATCTATCAAATCTTTAGGAGATTTTATGTTGAAAAAAACCATTTCTAGCTTGATGACCTTATTTGCAGCTCTTCTTTTAGCGAGTTGCGCTCCGTCTCATAGCACAAACAATCAAACAACTGCTTCTAGCACAGAAGTTTCCAAGAAAAACGAAATTTCGATTACGATTAGTGTGACGCCAGAAGGTCAGAAAGCGCAATCAAAAACCTTGAAAGTAGCAGAAGAGAGCAACCTTATGAAAGTGCTCAAAGACAACTACAAGATTGAAGAAAAAAATGGCCTGATCACCTCGATTGACGGTCACAGCCAAGATGAATCCAAAGGCCTTTACTGGATGTACAAGATCAATGGTGAAATGGCTCCAAAAGGTGCTGCTGAAACAACCGTTAAAAAAGGGGATAAGATCGAATTCTATCAAGAAGTGTATAAATAAGAAAAGCTGGACAGTTTGTCCGACTTATTTTCTGCTAAAGTATAGGAACTTACCTAAAACTTCTTACAACTTTCACTTTTTTATTTGAGAAACTATTGACAGCCTCACACAGCAGTGTTACAATAGTGTTACAAAATATTACAAATATTACAAATATTACAAATAGAGGTTCTGTTATGAAAAACAAAAAAATCATTTCCTTAGCAGCCCTGGCCCTGACAGCTACTCTTTTCCTAGGAGCTTGTGGCGGGAATAAAGAAGAAAAAACTTCAGAAGCAAGCAGTTCAAAGACTAGTCAAGTCAAACAAACCAGCTCCTCTTCTAAGAAAAAAGTAATTACTAGTAAGGATCCGATTGCCTCTTCGTCCTCTGATAGCAAATCAGAAGAAAACCATAGCGTTGGTAGCAAGACCAACCGAGATGCAGCTAGTCAAACTCCTGCTCCAGCAAAAGCAGAGACATCAGGAGCATCGGCAACAAAAGAAGTAGCTGCTCCAGCAACACCAGCGAAAGCAAAATTGCCAAGTCTAGAAGATGGTCATGCCCAGGCTAAGCAACAAGTCTCTGCTACGGAGAATGCCCAATACAAGGGAGTCTATTCTGTAGCAGCAGGGGATTTCTCTGCAGCAGCTGGGAACTGGTCTGATAAACGTGACACAGGTGTGACGATTGGCAAAGGTGGTCAAGTGACTATCCAACTGCCTGGGGGTCAACCAATAGCCTATGGTATCAGCGGGTATAACTATACCTTGGATGATGGTCATTACCATGCTAATCTCTCAGCAGGCGATGGGTCTGCAGCGACTCTAGATATCGTAGTTGGAAAAGATGGCTCTGTATCCAGTGTGACAGTTCTTAAAGACGGTGTCAGCCACTCCCTCACTCGTGAATAAGATTCGAAAGATCTGAAAGGAGAAGCTTCTCTTTTCAGATTTTTTTGTTGATTTGTAGAAAAATATATTTTTTTATAAAAAACTATTGACAGACAGAAAATATAGTTTATAATAAAAACATAAAGAAAATCTATTTATAAAAAATTATAAAAAGGAGTTCATATGAAAAAAGAAAGAATTGCCCTGGTTTTTGGAACCTTTGCGCCTCTTCATCAAGGGCATATTGACCTGATCCAGCGGGCCAAGCGTCAGTGTGATCGCGTTCGTGTCATCGTTTCCGGTTATGAAGGGGACCGTGGTGAAGAAGTGGGACTGACTTTACAAAAACGCTTCCGTTATATCCGCGAAGCCTTCTCAAATGATGAATTGACCCAAGTCTATAAGTTAGATGAGACAGAACTTCCTCGTTATCCTTTGGGGTGGGAGCCTTGGTTACAAACAGCCCTAGATATCATCCAGTATCAAACAGAGACAGAAGAGTTGATCTTTTATGTAGGGGAGAAAGCTTACAAGGAAGAGTTGGAAGCTAGAGGGTTTGAAGTTCACTTAGAAGAGCGTCGCTTCGGAATCTCTGCTACCATGATCCGGGAAAATCCAAGCAAATACTGGAAATACATCGCTCAGCCCTTCCGTCGCCAGTTCACGAAAAAAGTCTTGATCATGGGGAGCGCCAGCAACGGGAAAACGACCCTTGCAAAGGACTTGGCTCGCTTTTACGATGCACCTGTTAGTCTGGAGTATGCCCGTGAATACCAGATAAAAAACAATGTTCGAGATGATGAGCTCACGCCTAAAGATTACTATTACCTACTCTTAGGACAGTATGATCAAACTTCTAAGCTCATAGATAGTAGTGCCAATCGAGGCCTGGTCATCGCAGATACAAATTCCCTGGTGACCAAGGGTTATTACGACTACTATATGGAAGTCGAAGGTCAGGATACCAGCATGACTGATACCTTCGACAACCTCTTTGTCAGTATTCTCTCCAAAGAAAAATGGGATTTGATCCTTTTTGTCCAGCCGATCGGCTCTTATGTCAATGATGGTTTCCGAGACATGACCATGGCTGACGAAGAGATCCGTACCAGTTTTTCAAATTACCTAGACCAATTGCGCCAGCAATACCTAGGGAACATTCCGACCACTTTCCTCGCATCAGACTATCTCGGCAACTACGAAGAAGCCAAGAAGGTGATCGATGCCATCTACCAAGCCGACTAAGGAGCAGCTTATGAAAAACCTATCTGAAAAATTCGAAACTTTTAGCCAAGACTTTAAAAATGTTCACCAAGAAGCGAAAAAGCAAGGCTTTGTCAATATTATGAAACTCCTATGGAAGGACCTTTTTGTAGGACGCACGGCCTTTCAATGGATCTATCTCCTGCTTCTTTCCAGCGTTCCCTTCCTATTGGAATGGACCAATCGTACAGGACTGCATGATTGGCTGGGACTGTTTGCCTCTTGGACAGGCATTGTCTGCGTCATCCTGGTTGCCGAAGGGCGTGCTAGTAACTACCTCTTTGGAGCAGTGAATTCAGCGATCTACCTCGTTTTAGCCCTCAATAAGAACTTCTATGGGGAAGTTCTGACAACACTTTATTTCTTCATCATGCAACCGATCGGCCTTTATGTCTGGCTCTCTAATCGGATCAATGATCAAGGTAAGATCGAAGAATCTCACTTTGAAGCCAAGAAATTGAACTTAATCGAGTGGATGCGCTACTTGGCCTTGTGTGCTGTGATTTGGATCGGTATGGGCTTTGCATATCAGAGCATCCATAGCGCTCGCCCTTTCCGCGATAGTATCACCGATGCGACCAATGGGGTCGGTCAGCTCCTAATGACCCGCCTTTACCGGGAGCAATGGATCTTCTGGATTGCGACCAACGTCTTTAGTATCTATCTTTGGTGGGATCAGAGTCTTCACATTCAAGGAATGTACTGGGTCTACACGCTCAATAGTTTAGTGGGCTGGTACCAATGGACCAAAGCCCTCAAGAAGGAGGTGGCTTAGATGGCAAGTCTCTCGATTCCAGCAGGAATGACGGAGAAAGAGTATTTTGAGACGGTCGCTAGTGAAGCGGACTTTCTCAAGTGGTACAAGGAGCAAGACCTGCCGACTTATGAAACCCCCAGTGTCACAGCGGACATGGTAGCTTACTGTTTTGTTGAAGGAAAGCTCAAGCTCTTAGCTATTCGCCGCAAGGCCCACCCTTATCAACACCGCCTCGCCTTGGTGGGGGGCTTTGTGAACAAGGATGAAGATGCGACCCATGCCTGCATCCGAGAAGTTAAAGAAGAAGTCGGGCTCGATCTGCCAGTGAATAAGGTGGAGCAGCTCATGACCGTTTCCACCCCTGGGCGGGACCCCAGAGGCTGGGTCATTACCATCGCCCATCTGGTCTATCTGCCAGCAGAAGCAGTAGATTTAGCCTGTGCAGGGGACGATGCCAAGGAAGTCGTTTTTCTCGATGTCGATTTCAAAAAATCCCAGTGTTTGCTCGATGGAGAACCCTTAGCTGTTTCTGATTTTGCCTTTGACCACTATCAAATCATTCAAGAATCGATCAAGCGGATTCAGGGGCGTTTAGACTGGAATCCAACCTTCCTCTATCTGTTAGAGGAGCCTTTCACCGTTTATGAAGCAACCGAATTGGTCAATTTGATCAATCCAGGACGTCCCATCGTTAGCAATAACTTCCTCGTAAAATTCGGAGAATTCGTAGAAGAAGTGGGCGTCAAGCGGGTACCTAAGAAAAAACCACGCAAGACCTATCGCTTAAAACAGTAGATCGAGCGGGGTTCATTCTACCAGCCCTCCCTTACTTTTAGTAACGGAAGGGCTTTTTCTGATTTTTCCTGCTCCACTTGTGTGCAAAGTGGTATAATAAACATAATTGAGATCAAAAGAGACAAGACTATGGAAGAAAAAATAATTTTACCACAAAATACACGATTGATGGGGGCTCTGCTTGGTTTTATCGGAGGAGGCCTCGATGTCTTTTGCCACATGCACTATCGGAGTTTGGTCGCGACCCAAACGGGAAACCTCCTGCTTCTCATCGCTGATTGGCACGATCCTCGTGTCGAAAATACCATCATGCGTTTTTCATCTATTCTATTTTTCTCGATCGGCTTTTTGGTTGCCCTCCATATCAAAGAGTATCGCAAGACAGCCTTTTGGCGGACCAAGATGTTAATTCCTTTGTTTGTGGTGACACTCCTGATTCCCTTGGTGTCTGTCATACCACCTATAGAAGTTCCCTTTATTGCTTTTGGGACAGGGATGATGATGTTGACCTTTACAGGAAGCCTCATCGAAAATCACCCTTATGTGATCTTTATGACTTCCGGAAATTATCGCAAGATGCTGACGGCCTTGTACCGAATCACTCGAGGAAAGGGAGATTTGGACGAGTATCGGCGTCAGGCCATGAATTACGGGATTGTTGTTGGAAGCTTTGTTGCGGGAGCGATTAGCGTGGCCATCCTCATGCATTTCATTCACCAATGGGCCATCTGGCTGATCACAGCCAACCTCTTTTTGATCATGACCTACTACACCGCCAGAGTCAAACAACTCGGATTACAGACAGATAATCTATAAAAACGAGGCTGGGACAAAAGTCCTAGCCTCTCAATTATTTTTGGATTGTTGAGCAAGACGCAGTGGTTGAGTGGGCTCTACTACGCTGATTTCATCAGCTTTTACAGTCCTACTCAACTGTGCGGAGGTGGGACGACGAAATCGAATTCTAACGAATTACCGATTTCTGTCCCACTCTCTGCTTTTTGTGTTTCTATGCTTTTAATTGTAAGAGTTCTTCAATCTCAGCCAGAGTGCTAGCTTGGGAGATGGCGCCGCGGAGTTTGGCTGCACCTGAGGTACCACGGAGGTAGTGAGGGGCGAGCCCTCGGAATTCACGAACGGCAATGTGCTCACCTTTGAGATCGATCAAGCGTTTCAAATGTTCGTAAGCAATCTTCATCTTGTCTTCAAAAGTCAAATCAGGCAGGATTTCTCCTGTTTCAAAGTAGTGATTGATTTGGTTGAAGAGATAAGGATTGCCCATAGCAGCGCGACCAATCATGACCGCATCGGCACCGACTTCTTCGATCCGTTGTTTGGCATCTTGAACCGTACGGATATCTCCGTTTGCGATAAATGGAATCTTAGTCAGAGCTTGTGCAACCTTGTGAAGGGTCTCAAGGTCCGCATGACCCGTATACATTTGCTCCCGAGTTCGTCCATGCATGGCGAGGGCAGAGACACCCGCGGCTTCAGCAGCGAGCGCATTTTCAACTGCTAGAGAAGGGTCCGACCAACCCGTCCGCATTTTAACAGTGAGGGGGATATCAAGGACGGATTGAACCTTATTGATGATGGAGTAGATCTTGTCTGGGTCCTTGAGCCACATGGCGCCAGCCTCGTTCTTGACGATTTTATTCACCGGGCAACCCATGTTGATATCGACGATATCGGTCTTGGTATTTTCTTGGATAAATTCAGCTGCGCGTGCCAGGCTATCTTCGTCACTTCCAAAGAGTTGGATCGATACAGGATTTTCTCCTTCATCGATATGGAGCATGTGAAGCGTCTTTTCATTGTTGTACTGGATTCCCTTGTCAGAGACCATTTCCATCACAACGAGCCCTGCCCCCAGTTCTTTGGCAATGGTCCGGAAAGCTGAGTTGGTCACTCCGGCCATAGGTGCGAGGACCGTCCGGTTTGGGATCTCGACGTTCCCAATCATAAAAGGTGTATTAAGATTTGTCACGAATGAGTTCCTCCAAGTCGTTTTCATCAAAGTGGTAGGTTGTCTGACAGAATTGGCAAGTGATTTCAGCGCCATGGTCTTCGTCCTTCATTTCTTGAAGGTCATTAGCCGGTAAGCTTGCCAAGGCATTCATGAAGCGTTCCTTGCTACAGTCACACTGGAAGCGGATCTCTTCTTCTGAGAGACGCTTGTATGGTTCGTCACCATAGATGGCAGTAAGAAGGGCTTCAATATGGTCGTCAGAGGCTAAAAGGGTAGAAATGGCCGGCATTTCTTGGATCCGTTTTTCAAAGCTGGCAATTTCTTCTTCCTTGGCATTTGGCAAGACCTGCACCAAGAAACCACCGGCAACCTTGACCTTGTCTTCTTCATCAAGGAGGACATTGAGCCCAACCGCAGATGGCGTTTGTTGGCTTTCAGTCAAGTAATAAGCTAGGTCTTCACCGATTTCTCCAGTGACGAGAGGTGTCATGGAATGATAAGGATTGCCTGTGCCGTAGTCGGTAATCACTAGGAATTCCCCGTTTCCGACAAATGGTCCGACCACGACTTCACCGGTCGCTGTTTTCTTGATATCCACACCAGGATTTTGCACGTAGCCTTTGACGTTTCCTTGAGTATCTGCCACAGTGATGATAGCACCAAGTGAGCTAGTGCCCAGAATTTTCACTGTTATCTTGGTGTTTCCCTTTTCATTGGCTGCGAGAATTTGACTAGCGATCAGGGTGCGCCCAAGGGCCACTGTTGAACTTGCTTGTGTCTGATGGTATTCTTGGGCTGCTCGCACGGTCTCTGTACTGTCTAGTACAAAGGCACGGAAAGAGCCACTTTCTGAGATAGTTTTGATAATTTTGTCCATACATTTTATTTTAACACAAAATAGAAAAACAGGCGCAGGCCTGCGCTTGTTTTTTGGGGTTAAGAAGAATTTTAAGACCAAAAATAGTATAATAAAACAAAGGAGGCTAGCATGAACCAATCTTTGAAAGCGGCAGTCTATGGTTTGGCGGTAGCTGATGCATTAGGGGTTCCGTATGAATTTTTAACCCGAGGCAGTTTTAAAGCGATTGAGATGGTGGGCTATGGAAGCCAACAGTAACTGGCTGGAACTTGTTCAGATGATACTAGCCTTGTATTCGCGGCCTATGATTCTTTTTGGGAAAAAGGGAAGATTTCCTCTGCTATATGCAGGAGAGGTTTGAAATTTGCTTGTTAGAGGATGATTTTACAGCAAATGACTTGCTATTTTAAACTTGTAGGAGGACCATGCTTAATCTTTTTAGCTTATCATCTAAAACTCTACCTCGGTTACAAAACAAAAACGCAGAGACATCTTCTGCGTTTTCTTACTTTATAGGTCCATTTCTGGGAAAAGTTTAGCTAGTATTTTCGGAGTAATGCTTTGTCCCGGCCCCTCAGCACAATAGGTGTGCATATACATAGAAGGATTGAAGTTGAGCTCGATGCAGGTACAATTGGGATTTTCCTTTGTGGAAATAGCAGAGCTGTCAGGGATGATGAGATCAACGCCACAGGCCCAGGCTCCCATAGCCTTTGCCATGTCCGCAGCGAGTTCCTTATAAGATGGGTGCATGCTGTCTGTGACATCAATCGAGTCTCCGCCAGTAGAAATGTTGGAATTGCGCCGCAAGTCAACCTTGACTCCAGCAGGCAGGATATCATCTGGTCCATAGCCTTGCTGGTCCAGCATGAGCAGTTCAATGTCCCCCAGTTCAATGATTTCAAGCGGTGAACGATGATCTCGGCCCCGCAGAGGATTGTCATTTTTGATGGCAATCAATTCTCTCACGGTATGCTGACCGTCTCCGACGACATTGGCCGCCACTCGCAAGAGGACTGCTTGGCATTGTCCGTCTAAGACAAAGAAGCGGTACTCCGTTCCAGCGATAAATTCCTCCACTAAGACGGCGACATCTTCTGAAAAAGCAATCTCCAGAGCCTTGTGATAAGCTTCCAGGCTAGCTGGCTCTTGGAAGATAGAGATGCCCAGTCCGAAGTTAGTTGACTTGGGTTTGACAACAATTTCTCGGTTCTTAATCAAAGGGTAGTAGGCCAGTCCCTCTTCAAGAGAAGAAAATTCTGCTCCAGCCGGAACGGGAAAGTCAGCTGCTGCCAAAATCTTTTTGGTGACTGTTTTATTGGCCATGGCCAAAGGGATGACATAGTTATCCTTGGAGGTCATATTGCCGTTCTTGACATATTCTACATGACTACCATGCCAAAGCTTGAGAAATTGGTCCTTTTCATCTAAAATTTCAACATTCAGCCCCTTTTGAATAGCATCAAAGAGTAGCATCTGGGTGGACAGTTCCATATTTTCGTAGCCTTTGAGGGCATAAGGAGCAGTCCAGGCATAGCGGTGGTATTCTTCTGCTTTTTCTAGACCAAAAGCTGTTAAAGAATCTTGCTGGATATGGGGCAGGAGCTGTCCTGACAGTGTCAGCTGAGGATGTAAGAGAGCCTCTCTCATCTGGTCCAGCAAAGTTTGATAGTAAGTTGGCAGTTCAAAATGCTGGATGAGCCCTTCCATGGCTTGGAGAATGGCTGAGCTGTCTGCCTCATCTGGCAGGGCAGTCAGCGGGTGGCTACAAGCAATTTTCTGGTTCAAATCATGAGCATCTTTTAATACTGCATCAACATTTTCTACATCATCTAGCCAGAGCAGGCCCAGTAAAAAGAGATGGACAGTATCTAAGGTCTCTTGGCTAATGCCCAAATGGTCAAAAGGATTGAGATCGAAGCAGCGGAATTCCAGATAGGTGATACCCTGCTCCAGATAGGCGCGATTGTGCTTCTGTCCACGGAAGCGAACGGCTGAGTAAAATTCTTTTTCAGCACTGAGCTCGCCAGACTGAACGTAGTTGTCAATATCGGTTACATATTGCTCCAAAGAAGTGTAGGACACCTGAATATTCTCGTCATTGACATAGCCATAGTTGCTGTTGCGAAAAGAGCGGATAGGCTGCGGGTATTCCTGACTGTAGAAGCCGGCTTCTGCCAGAGGAGCAGCACCGTAGAGATAGGTTAAGAGCCATCGGAAACGCAGAAAGTTTCGAGCCAGTTTGAGATAGAGGTCATTTTTAAAGTCCTTGAGTAAATGATAGGAGCTGACTTGAAAGAGAGCAGCGACCAGATCTTTCCCTAGCTCCATGTTGTAGTGGATACCAGAGATGGCCTGTAGTTTTTTGCCATATTTTTTCGCTAAACCCTCTCGGTAGTGGCGTTCGTATTCGTTTTCCAGACGGGCGATGATAATATCTTCTTCAGTCAGCTGCGGTGGCATGGACAGAGGCCACAGGCATTCACTCTGGTCAATTGAGCGGCCTGCCACATCGCTGATAGCTCCCAGTAAGCGCCGCGCTTCCTTAGTAGAGTGAGCAATAGGTGTAATTAGTTCCAGTTGTTGTTCGCTGAAGTCTGTTTGGATGGTCGGGTGGAAATTGCGGGAACCAAGCTGACTCGGATGAGCAGTTTGAGCTAAGTGTCCATCAGTTGTCACTCGCAGATTTTCCCTCTCCAGACCAAAGGTCGCTTGGAGAATAGGGCTTGATGTATCCAGTTTCTGCAGTAATTGATTAATCGTCATCGTTTCACCGTCCTATGGTAGTTATTTTAGTCTATTACAAACGGAAAAAGAAAGCAAATTTCCGCTACGATTTTACAAAAATTCCGAACTTTTATTTTAAATTAAGTACTAAAATTCAGAAAATACATATTTTGTAAAAATGTAATTCGTCTACATAAGAGAAAAAACAAATGAAATGATGAACCCTCCTTGAAAAATTATCAAATTTTTCATATAATGAGGTATAAAACATAATCGCAGGTGAGATTCCTGCCTGCTTTTCAAGAAAGGACGAGCTATATAGCTCAGACAAAGATATGACATCAGTAGTTGTTGTAGGAACCCAGTGGGGAGATGAAGGAAAAGGGAAGATTACAGACTTCCTATCAGCCAATGCAGAAGTCATTGCTCGCTACCAAGGTGGGGACAATGCCGGTCACACCATCGTGATCGACGGCAAAAAATTCAAGTTGCACTTGATTCCTTCAGGTATCTTCTTCCCTGAAAAGATTTCTGTCATTGGGAATGGGGTTGTGATCAATCCTAAATCATTGGTCAAAGAGTTGGCTTATCTTCATGAAGAAGGTGTGACAACAGACAGTTTGCGCATTTCAGACCGCGCCCATGTCATCCTCCCTTACCATATCGAATTGGACCGTCTCCAAGAAGAGTCAAAAGGGGACAACAAAATCGGAACGACCATCAAAGGAATTGGACCAGCTTACATGGACAAGGCTGCGCGTGTGGGAATCCGGATCGCGGATCTTTTGGACCGCGACGTCTTTGCAGAACGCCTGCGCATCAACTTGGAAGAAAAGAACCGTCAATTTACCAAACTCTATGAAGCAGAGGCTCTTTCCTTTGACGATATCTTCGAAGAATACTATGAATATGGTCAACAAATCAAACAATATGTAACCGATACTTCTGTCATCTTGAACGATGCTTTGGATAACGGCAAGCGCGTGCTCTTTGAAGGAGCCCAAGGGGTTATGTTGGATATCGACCAAGGAACCTATCCATTTGTAACCTCTTCAAACCCAGTCGCAGGTGGGGTGACCATCGGATCAGGTGTCGGCCCAAGTAAGATCGATAAGGTTGTCGGTGTCTGCAAAGCCTATACGAGCCGTGTCGGTGATGGACCATTCCCAACAGAGCTGTTTGATGAAGTGGGCGAGCGCATCCGTGAAGTGGGGCATGAATACGGTACAACGACTGGCCGTCCGCGTCGGGTGGGCTGGTTTGACTCCGTTGTTATGCGCCACAGCCGCCGCGTATCAGGAATTACCAACCTTTCCCTCAACTCCATTGACGTTTTGAGTGGTCTAGATACAGTCAAAATCTGTGTAGCCTACGATTTGGACGGTCAAAGAATCGACCATTACCCAGCAAGTCTGGAGCAGCTCAAGCGCTGCAAGCCGATCTATGAAGAATTGCCAGGTTGGTCAGAAGACATCACTGGTGTCCGCAGCCTAGAAGACCTGCCAGAAAATGCCCGCAATTATGTTCGCCGTGTCAGCGAACTGGTTGGAGTCCGCATTTCGACCTTCTCAGTCGGACCAGGTCGCGAGCAAACCAATATCTTGGAAAGTGTTTGGTCTAGTTTATAAGCAAATGAAGATAAGAGAGTGGGACAGAAATCGGTCATTCGTTAGAATTCGATTTCATCGTCCCACCTCCGCACAGTTGAGTAGGGCTGTAAAAGCTGATGAAATCAGCGTAGTAGAGCCCACTCAACCACTGCGTCTTGCTCGACAATCCAAAGACAATTGAGAGGCTAGGACTTTTGTCCCAGCCTCTTTTTGAAAGCAGAAAGAGGAAAAAATGTATCAAACGATTTTATTTGACCTAGACGGCACCTTGACCAATTCAGAACTAGGGATTACCAACTCGGTGGCCTATGCCTTAGGAAAATATGGGATTCAAGCGCCAGACAAGAAAGCATTGAGAGTTTTCATCGGTCCGCCCTTGCAGGAGTCTTTTGAGCGCTTTTATGGATTTTCTAAGGAAGAATGTTTAAAGGCCATTGACTACTATCATGAGTATTTTTCCGAAAAAGGCCTTTATGAAAATGAGGTCTATCTAGGCGTTCCTGACTTGCTGGCTTCTCTCAAGCAGGCTGGCAAACAGTTGATTGTAGCTACGTCAAAGCCTGAAGAATTTTCCATTCAAATTCTCAAACACTTTGGTTTGTATGATTATTTTGACTTTGTCGCTGGTGCGACCATGGATAGAAAACGTAGTAAAAAAAGCGATGTTATCCAGTATGCCTTGGAGCAAAATGGGATTACAGATTTGGCGCATACCATCATGATTGGAGACAGGGAGCACGATGTGCTTGGCGCTCAAGCGCAAAAGCTTGATTCTATCGGTGTCCTTTATGGCTTTGGAAGCAGGGAAGAATTGGAAGAAGCCGGCGCCACCTATATTGCTCAAGAAGTTGGCGAAATTGCAGCTTTTATAGGATAACCTTTTCCAAAATATTAAAAGTTGGAACTTTTCTAATCTGCTGAATATTGCTTGATTTAATATTTCTATCGGTGTATATTTACTGTAGGTTAAGTCACACAGATTAAGAGGTGATAATATGAATTTGTCACGATATATATTAAAATATAGTACTGATGATGGTACGTTGTATTTTAATACTAAAACCAATCATTCATTTTTTCTTACGCTAGAAAGGAAGATATCATGAAGGTTAAAGTGAATAACAAATTCGATGACAAAATGAATGCTAAACCTAGAGTATTTAACTATAATTGTGATTGTAAATAATCACGATTTTAAATAAATTAGAGAAGAGGGTTGTGCTAGCCCTCTATTTTGATGGATGATAATTATGAGAAATATTTATAAGTACATTGATAAGAAGTATCTTTTTCCTATTTTTTTAGGGCGTATTGTGAATAGTGGTTTGGTGTTGGCGCAACCTCTGATTTTAACGAAGGCCTTGAAGTTAGATCAAGACGGCCTTTCTTATGGAAAAATTCTCAATTTTGTTTTATTTGGTTTGTCTGTCTATCTTGTTATTTATAGTCTGATGCTGTTTTCAAACTATTCGCACAATATATTCCGAAGAGAAATCAACAAAAGTGTCCGTGCCCTTTTATTTAAGAAAGTCATATTGAATCCTAAATTTTCCAATGATGAAAAAGTTAGTCTGCTAACTCAAGATATGGAATATGTGGGCGATAATTATTTGGAAAATATAAATGTTATGGTGAGTTGGGGATTTGTCGCCCTTGTTACAGCCATTTATATTGTTTCACAAAATTTTCTCTTAGGACTTATTTTTGTCATTTTTACGATTATGAGACCTATTCCTCAGTTCATCATGAATCGTCGTTTACAAGATTCGGGAGACAGCTGGTCCAAGCTTAGAACGAAATTACATGGGCTTGTCTCGGATAGTATGCAAGGCAGCCAAACCTTACGGATTAATCAGGCCATGAGGCTGAATGAAGAGCGCGTGAATGATTTAAACGGAGAATATCAAAAAGCCATCCAAAGATTTTGTTTCACACATAATATTATTTTTTTCTTTAATGGATTTATGGTCTTTTTTAGTCAGGTTGTTCCTCTTGCTTTAGGCTTTTATTTGAGTTTACAGGGAAATTCTATTTCTATTACAAGCCTCATCTCTATGTATGTTGCTGCGGGGATGCTGGTAGAACCGATCCAAACTCTGATGTACAGTGCAGCCAATCTCCAAGGTGCCTTGCCGACTGCGAACCGCCTGTTTAAGATTATCGAGGAAGAACCTGATTTCGAAGAGACAAAGGATCAATTTGTTGAAAATCTCGAATCGTTGCGCTTAAATCATATTTCAAAAAGTTTTGCTGAACGTCAGCTTTTTTCTGATTTGACGGCGACGATTTCAGTAGGTCAGAAGGTCTTAATCAAAGGACCGAGCGGGTCTGGAAAGACGACTCTTTTTCGCTTGATTTTAGGAGAAGAAGTATGTGATGAGGGTGACATTTTCGTTCAGTATGATGGAAATCAAATAACGAGTCATTTCCAAGGGAATATCGGTTTAATTAGCCAGCATCCCTTCCTGTTTAACGATACTATCCGCTATAATCTAACTTTTGGTCAGCCTTTTCAGGACCATGAATTATTGGAGGTATTGGACCGAGTTGGCTTAATAGATGAATTTCAGGATATTTTGAATGTAGAAATTCATAATAATGGTGAAAACATTTCAGGAGGTCAGCGTGTCAGATTAGAGTTGGCTCGTTTTCTCTTACGCGAGAAGGATATTTTATTAGCGGACGAAGTGACATCAGCTTTGGACGAAAAAAATAGTCGTCTGGTTAGAGACCTAATCTTTTCTTTGCCGATCACGGTACTAGAAATAGCCCATCATATTGATGAAGAAGAGCGCTATGACCAAATCCTTGAGTTACGTAAAGGATGAGCGATGCCACAATAGTTGGTTCTGCGACAAAGCGGATAGTAGTAAGCCAGCAATTTGTCAGATATTTTTGAGATTCTAAGTGGTGATATTTCCAAAATCATCAATACTCAGAGAACTTAAGCTTTATTTAAGATAGGCCAGCTATACTAGAAGCATAAACAAAGACCTCCTAACTTTGTTTAAACCTCCTAAACTTTTTCATAATAATCTCCCATAAGAGTCGCCCAATCGGCGGCTTTTTTTGTGAGTCGTAAGCTGCCTATGGTATAATGAACAAAGAAACTAAAAGGAAGAAGGAAGAGATGGACTACACGATAGAGGAAAAAGCGATGTTTATGAGGGAAGCCCTGAAGGAGGCGGAGATTGCCCTCGCCAATGATGAAATACCGATTGGCTGTGTCTTGGTCAAGGATGGTCAGATTATCGGGCGTGGACATAATGCGCGTGAGGAGCTGCAGCGGGCGGTCATGCATGCGGAAATCATGGCGATCGAGGAGGCCAATCAGCGTGAAAATAGCTGGCGCCTGCTGGATACGACGCTTTTTGTCACGATTGAGCCCTGTGTCATGTGTAGTGGTGCCATTGGTCTAGCTCGGATTCCCCAGGTGATTTACGGGGCGACCAATCAGAAGTTCGGTGGAGCAGGTAGTCTCTACGACATTTTGGCAGATGAACGCCTCAATCACCGAGTCGAAGTAGAAACAGGAATCTTGGAAGCAGAATGTGCAGCCATCATGCAGACCTTCTTCCGCCAAGGTCGAGAACGAAAAAAACAAGCCAAACTCGCAGCCAAGGCCGAAACACAAGAATAAAAACCGGACCTTTGCAAATCGAACAAATTATGATATAATACCTATCGGAGCAACAGTTCTGCGTGAAGCGGGTCAGGGGAGGAATCCAGCAGCCCTAAGCGAAGTGAACTGTGTGCTCTTTTTTCTATAGCTCTTAGTGAGGTAAGCCTGTAAGGCGCAACCGAACTTAGAGATATTGATCCTGAGGATCGAAGCGACGTGAGGGCTATAGCGTAACATGAAATTAGCCTATAAGGCGCAACCGAGCTTAGAGATATTGATCCTGAGGAGCGAAGCGACGTGAGGGCTATAGCGTAACATGAAATTAGCCTGTAAGGCGCAACCGAGTTTAGAGATATTGACCCTGAGGAGCGAAGCAACGTGAGGGCTATAGCGTAAATGAAATTAGCCAGAAAGTCGCAGATGAGTTTAGAGATATTGACCCTGAGGATCGAAGCGACGTGAGGGCTATTGCTCACCAGAGTCATGTAGAAATGACTTTGATATCCAAAGAATAAAAGAGAAAAAATAGAGTTTCGTGAGAAGCTTCTTTTTTTATTTTCTAGCCAAAAATAGTGCAAATATGCAAACGATTGCTATTGCGTCGTTGCTTGATTTGTGAAAATAAAAAAATTAGCAAATGAAAACGTTTTATAGATTGGTTTCCCTTGATTAAATCCGTGTAAAGCGATATCATAGAGGAGAACAAAATTTGGAGGAATAACATGTCTCATATTAAATTTGACTACTCAAAAGTTTTGGGTAAATTTGTTGCCCCACATGAAGTGGAATACATGCAACCACAAGTGACTGCAGCTGATGAATTGATCCGTAAAGGAACAGGTGCTGGTAGCGACTTCTTGGGTTGGTTGGACCTTCCTGAAAATTACGACCGCGAAGAATTTGACCGCATCTTGAAAGCTGCTGAACAAATCAAATCAGACAGCGATGTTTTGGTCGTGATCGGTATCGGTGGGTCATACCTTGGAGCCAAAGCAGCTATTGACTTCTTGAACCACCACTTTGCAAACTTGCAAACAAAAGAAGAACGCAAAGCTCCACAAATCCTTTATGCTGGAAACTCAATCTCATCTACTTACCTTGCTGACTTGGTAGAGTATGTTGCAGACAAAGACTTCTCAGTAAACGTGATTTCTAAATCAGGTACAACTACTGAACCAGCTATCGCTTTCCGTGTCTTCAAAGAACTCTTGGTGAAGAAATACGGTCAAGAAGAAGCTAACAAACGGATCTACGCAACTACTGACCGCCAAAAAGGTGCTGTTAAGGTTGAAGCAGATGCGAACGGTTGGGAAACATTTGTAGTTCCAGATGATATCGGTGGACGCTTCTCAGTATTGACAGCAGTTGGATTGCTTCCAATCGCTGCATCAGGTGCAGATATCAAAGCCCTTATGGAAGGTGCTAACGCAGCTCGTAAAGACTATACTTCAGATAAACTTTCTGAAAACGAAGCTTACCAATACGCAGCAGTTCGTAACATCCTTTACCGTAAAGGTTATGCAACCGAAATCTTGGTAAACTACGAGCCATCCCTTCAATACTTCTCAGAATGGTGGAAACAATTGGCTGGTGAGTCAGAAGGGAAAGACCAAAAAGGAATCTACCCAACTTCAGCTAACTTCTCAACAGACTTGCACTCATTAGGTCAATTTATCCAAGAAGGAACTCGTATCATGTTTGAAACAGTTGTCCGCGTGGACAAACCACGTAAGAACGTGATCATCCCTACATTGGAAGAAGACCTTGATGGACTTGGTTACCTCCAAGGAAAAGACGTTGACTTCGTAAACAAAAAAGCAACTGACGGTGTTCTTCTTGCCCACACTGACGGTGACGTGCCAAACATGTACGTAACTCTTCCTGAGCAAGATGCCTTCACTCTTGGTTATGCCATCTACTTCTTCGAATTGGCAATCGCCCTTTCAGGTTACTTGAATGCGATCAACCCATTTGACCAACCAGGTGTTGAAGCTTACAAGAAAAATATGTTTGCCCTTCTTGGTAAACCAGGATTTGAAGAACTTGGAGCAGAACTCAACGCTCGTCTTTAATCAATAGACAAAACGATCTCGTAAGAGGTCGTTTTTTTACTTGCTAAACAAACTCATATTTTTGTCCCCTGGAATCAATTATAAAAACACGATCTAGTTATGTTTCTCAATCATATGGTTAACTGATTGCTATTGTCCCCCTTCGCAAGAAATTTTAATAGAAATTTCTAAAAGGTCCGATCTATCTCCGATCTTTTTCAGTCTTAACAGACAGGAGTTGGTCCTTGCTTGGTTTTATGTTATAGTAGAAGAGAAGAATAAAAAGGAGAATTCGAAATGTCCGAGAAAGATCAAGAACAATTTATGAAACAGACGCCCTTAGAGGGTGCGCCTCAATTTGATGTGGCTGCGCCAGCCTTTGTCCCAAAAGAAGAAGCCGAAGACTGGGTCGTTCCAGAAGTTAGTGGCCTTTCAGTGACGGAGACGGAAGCAATGAAAGAAGAAGCAGACGAGCCAGCTATATCAGAAACTATGGAGCATCCAAAAGCAGATGAAGCAACTGTTGGAGAAAATCCAGATGTAGTTGTTGCTCCTCAACCGACTCCTCCATTCCAGCCTGCGCCTCAAGCTCCTCAAAACACAGTAGCTGGACCGGTTAGTCCGCAAACAGCGCCTGTTCCTGACACACATATTCCACAAGCTCCTCTCCCTCCTGTTGGAAGACCGATGGATACTGCAGACAAGAAGGCTATTCGTTTTGCTCTTGGGATCTTAGTAGGTCTTCTCATCGGTGGAGTCAGTGGCTATTTGATTGGTCATGCCAGACCTAGCGCCTCGTCATCAAGAAAGCAGGCTTCTTGGTCAGGCTACCATTCTGCTTCTTCTTCCAATATCGATTTGGAGCAATTGACTTCTGAAGATGCGGAAGCCGATTTCAGCTGGAAGCAATCTGATATCGAGCAGCTTCAGTTTTTGACTGAAAAAGATGGTGGGGAGACTCCTGAAGAAACAGTCGATGCTTATGGTAAAGCTAGTTCTGTTCAATTTGATAATGGCGAATTAACCTTAAGCTGGGATGACAGCTCGTATAATAAAGATGTCAAAGCAACCTACTCTAAGAAAGGAAAAGAATTCCAGCTTGTCAAGTTTGAATTTAATCAATTTGGGAAAAATCTTAGCGTCGAGGATAACTTCGCAGATGGATTCAAAATTGGAAACAGTGAGACCGGTGCAGGAGGAACCTCATACAAAGAGATTTTAAAAAAATACAGTGATGGGGTCAGCCTGAGCATCCGTACATCTGATGATTCAGACAAGGTGGAAATGGTCATGGATTTCCAAAAGAAAAATGGGGACTATGTGGACTTAACCTTCATTCGCCAATCAAATGGAGATTTCCTTTTGAGCAGTAAAGACAGCTACTAAATTAATGAAGAAAAGAAAGAGGCAAGCGCCTCTTTCTTTCGGATAATTCGGATAAGACGAGACAAATACGCTAATTTTCTATACAATAGAAGGAGTTTGAATAGAAAGAGCATAAAGGATGGAAGAAATGAAAGAGTGGGTCAGAGATCATAAGAAAATCCTCAAAGAAGCTGCAAGTGCTTTGTTAGCTTTTGTCGTTGGTGCTTGCCTGGTATTTATGATTCATCCGGTTAAAACCTTACCCAAAGATCGCTTGTTGAGCCTGTCTCAAATGCATGAAGCCAGCCAGCAATTTGTTGCTTCTTCTTCCAAAGCGCCGACTTTAGAAGACTTGCTGTTATTGGAGCTTGCAAGAGGAGAAGGAAAGACACAAAAAAATTGGGTGACTTTGTCTGCATTCGTCAAAAAATTTGGAAAAGCAGCGAGTTTTACACAAGAAGATACGAGTTTTGGAGCGCAAGTCCAGCTAGGTTATGGGAGTCCTGTAAAGGGGCTCTATCCTTATACCATAGAATTTCAAAAGCAGGGTGATGCCTTTTATGTGAGCTCGATTCAAGGATTTGCGCCCAAGTCGGCTCACTATCAGAGCAAAAAGAATTTAAAATTGGCAGATTTTGTAGGCTATAAGCCTTTGGATGGAAAAAAGGAAAAGGGAACGTCTGTAGAAGAAGTCTTGAACAAATCAGGCCTTCCCAATTCTCTTAGTTTGACCTCTACAAAGGACGAGCAAGTCTTAGCCTTGTCTTATCAGGTGACAGATGGACTGGTCTCTTTGACCTTTGAACGTGACCAGAGTGGTCAGTATCGTTTGACGAAGAAGGGGTGAAGCAAATGATCGAGTGGATGAAAAAGAATCGAAAAGAACTCTTGCTACCGTTTTTGTGTTTTGTTTTAGGACTGTTACTTGCGATTGCAAGGATCCAGGTGCAAGAGCAGGGAACCGATACCAAGGAGGATCAAACGCTTACTCATTTCCAGCCAAAGGATTACAAGAATTTGGTCAGCAAGGAACAAGAAATCAAGCAGTTTAAATGGACCATCGAAGCTGTGGCGAATTTGAAAGTCCGTCTTAAGCAGAGTCAGCAACTAGGAACACGCTTGGAAACTGTTGTGACGGAATGGGGAAAAGCTCAAAAAGTTCGCTATACAAAGACAGCTAAAGGGGATAAAACTGTTCTTGTCTTGACTTATGCAGCTAAGCAAACAGTTCATGGGAAGAAAAGTGTGACCTTGTGGTTTGAACAAGAGAAAGATCAGGGGTATCGCTTGACGATGGTAGATGCGACGAATTTGTTGGATGCAAACGAGAAGGCAAGTAGTGAGAAAGAAATCACTACTGAAAAAGAAAATAAAGGTACAGAATTAGCCCGTCTAATCAATAAGTTGGGAACTCCACAACGCTTAGTCTGGGGGGAATTGCTGGATGGAGAAGAAGGTTTTCTAGCCACTTACCAAATACCAGGCCAGGCAGAAGTAGTGATGGAATTGAAGAAAAAAGGTAAGAAATTGGTGTTGATATAAGAAGGGAGAAATCATTGGCAGGTCAAGTGATGAATATCAAGGTAGCTTCGGCCCACCAGGGTCGAACCTACTTGATTTCAGAAGCTGGTCTAGTTTCATTGAGAGGAACAAGAGTTCCAGGGCCGAGAAAAAATGTATAGGACTCCCTGTCTGATAGGATGAAAACCTGTCCTTCTTCCGTAACAGTTTTACTTTCAAATATTGGCATTGACCGTTTATCTTCTCTTGATGTTGAGAACTTAAACAGTGAGCGATTAGCCAATAAAAATGGCAGTTTGAACAGAGAGGATTTTGCCAATATTAAAATAGGAACCAGCTATTCAGATCTTGTGAATACCGTAGGAATTCCTAGCCGTGTTTCTTGGTCGAATATGATGAGTTCAGAGCCCTTCTTAATCTTTTACTACAAACTGTCTGAAGCGCATTTAGTTACGATTCACTTTGAAAGTCATCGCACCATTAGTGAAATGACAGGCCTGGAGGATTCGGCTACAAGCACGTCACCTTAGGTGTTCATCTCTTTGGGTTTGTGGTATAATATGGATACCTTTAATTGAAATGAATGGAGAATCTTATGACAGCACAAAAAATGTCTGCTCAAGAAATTATCGCTTTTATTGGAAATGCAGAAAAGAAAACAAATGTGAAAATAACCTTTGAAGGGGAATTGGCAACGGCTGTTCCTGCTTCTGTTACCAAGCTTGGCAATGTTTTGTTCGGTGACTGGAAAGATATCGAGCCCCTTCTTGCCAACTTGACAGAGAACAAGGATTATGTGGTGGAACAAGATGGCCGTAATTCAGCTGTTCCCTTGCTGGATAAGCGCTATCTAAATGCGCGTATCGAACCAGGTGCTATTATTCGTGACCAAGTGACCATCGAAGACAATGCGGTTGTTATGATGGGTGCTGTCATCAACATCGGTGCTGAAATCGGTGCAGGAACTATGATTGATATGGGGGCTATCCTTGGTGGTCGTGCTACTGTTGGTAAAAACAGCCACATCGGTGCAGGTGCCGTTCTTGCGGGTGTCATTGAGCCAGCTTCTGCTGAGCCTGTTCGGATCGGTGACAATGTCTTGGTCGGTGCCAATGCAGTTGTGATTGAAGGGGTTCAAGTAGGAAACGGATCCGTCGTTGCCGCTGGAGCTATCGTTACTCAAGATGTTCCTGAAAATGTGGTCGTAGCGGGTGTCCCAGCTCGCATCATCAAGGAAATCGATGAAAAAACACAACAAAAAACAGCGTTGGAAGACGCCTTGCGTAATTTATAAGATATGAAATATAGAGGCTGTAAGGCCTCTATTCTAATAGAAAGAAGACGACTATGACATTGGATTTAATCAAAATCAGACGGGATTTGCACCAAATCCCTGAAATTGGTTTGGAAGAATTTGAAACCCAAGCCTACCTCTTAGAGCGAATCGCAGAGATCACAGCGGGCAAGGACTTTGTTGAGCAACGGACTTGGCGGACCGGGATCCTGGTTTATCTCCATGGGTTTGCACCTGAAAAAACGATCGGCTGGCGGACGGATATCGATGGCTTACCGATTGTGGAACAAACGGGCCTTGATTTTGCCTCCAAGCACGAAGGACGGATGCATGCTTGTGGTCATGATATGCACATGACGACAGCCCTTGGGCTTTTGGACCAACTGGTTCAAGTGCAACCCAAAAATAACCTGCTCTTTCTCTTCCAACCAGCTGAAGAAAACGAAGCTGGTGGGATGCTCATGTATAAGGACAATGCTTTTGGCGACTGGCTCCCTGATGAATTTTATGGTCTGCATGTACGCCCTGATTTGAAGGTGGGGGACATTGCGACCAATACGGGTACCCTTTTTGCGGGGACCTGTGAAGTCAAGATTACCTTTACAGGTAAGGGAGGGCATGCTGCCTTTCCACATGAGGCCAATGACGCTCTTGTAGCAGCCTCTTACTTCATTACCCAAGTCCAATCAGTCGTGAGTCGAAATGTCGATCCGATTGAAGGTGCTGTGGTGACCTTTGGTTCCATGCATGCAGGAACAACCAATAATGTGATTGCTGAGACAGCCTTCCTTCATGGGACCATTCGGACCTTGACCATGGAGATGAATCTTTTGACTCAAAAACGGGTCAAAGCCATTGCAGAAGGAATTGCAGCAGCGTTTGATGTGAAATTGGACCTGGAACTCAAGCAAGGGGGCTACCTGCCTGTGGAAAACCAACCAGAATTGGCCAAAGAACTCATGGACTTTTTCACAGCTGAGGAAGACGTGAACCTGATTGATATCCTGCCTGCGATGACAGGAGAAGACTTCGGCTTTCTCTTGAGCAAGGTCCCGGGTGTCATGTTCTGGCTGGGGATTGATACCCCTTATGCCCTGCACCATCCAAAGATGAGCCCAAATGAAGCAGCTCTTCCCTTTGCTGTGGAAAACATAGGTAAATTTTTGAAAATGAAAGCCAACCAATAAGTGATTGATTCAACTCCGTCTGGAGTTGGATTTTTTCTTTGTCGCGTAAAAACTGTTCGGATCTTTGCTAAAAAATGATACAATAAAAACTAGGAAAAAGGAGTAGGCATGAAGAAAACACTACGAAAAGAAACCATAGCAGCCATGAAACAGTTGCCAGAATCCGTGAAAACTCAAGCAGATGAAGAGCTGACTCAGCGCCTCTTGGAGCTACCAGCTTTTCAGGAGGCAAAGACCCTTGCGACCTATCTGTCCTTTGAGCATGAAGTTTCCACAGCTAGCTTGATTCAAGCCGCTCTTCAACTTGGAAAACGCATCTGTGTTCCCCGTACCTATCCACACGGACGGATGGAATTTGTGGAATACGATCCTAATATTTTGGAAAAGACACGCTTTGGTTTGCTGGAGCCCAATGAAAAAGGAAGGTTTGTGGATCAGTCAGAGATTGATCTGATCCATGTACCAGGCGTGGTCTTCCAGTCAAAAGGCTACCGAATTGGCTATGGTGGTGGCTATTATGATCGTTATTTAGAAGATTTTACTGGAAAAACGGTTAGTACGATTTATTCCATCCAGCAGAAGGAGTTCCAACCAGATGCTTTTGATCAGGCAGTTCAGGAGGTGTTAGTCTATGAAGTTACTCTTTGATCGTCGTTATCCTGTGACCAGCCTCTTATTGCTCGTCACAACGGCAGTCTTTCTTTCCATGTTTATCCGATTTGGAGGCGACTACCAAACGGGTGCTGCTATTTACTATAGCGGTGGGATTATTGGAGAGGTTGTGAAATCCGATCCTAGCCAGTTATGGCGAATAGTGACAGCTACATTTGTTCATATCGGCCTAGAACATTTTGTGCTCAATATGATCACCCTCTATTACTTGGGACGTTTGGCAGAAGATCTCTTTGGATCGAAAGCTTTCTTAGCTCTTTATCTCTTATCAGGCATGATGGGCAATGTCTTTGTCGCTATTTTTACGCCAGATGTGATTGCAGCAGGAGCTTCTACAGCCCTCTTTGGACTGTTTGGGACCATTGGTGCTTTGCGCTTTATTGTCCAAAGTCCCTATATTCGCCACTTAAGTCAGTCCTATACCAGCTTGATCCTGGTCAATTTGATCTTTAGCTTCATGCCAAGAATCAGTATGGCGGGGCACATCGGTGGCTTAGTAGCTGGGGTGATGTTGGCTTATGTCTTTCCAGTAAGAGGGGAAGCTCGCTTTATGAACCGAACCTATCAGATGAGTGCAGCCCTATCTTATCTCTTACTTTTGCTTTATTTCTTAGGTAAAATCTTAAATCTATTTTAAGAGAGAGTGGGACAGAAATCGGTAATTCGTTAGAATTCGATTTCGTCGTCCCACCTCCGCACAGTTGAGTAGGGCTGTAAAAGCTGATGAAATCAGCGTAGTAGAGTCCACTCAACCACTGCGTCTTGCTCGACAATCCAAAAATAATTGAGAGGCTAGGACTTTTGTCACAGCCTCCCTTTTTTCCTAAAAAATGTAGCGCAATCGTAAACTAACAGAAAATTGTTTGAAATCTCAATAAATATATATAATTTTCATAGAAATGAGTGAATAGAAAGATAATTTAGGAAAAAATAGAATAAAAACAAGTCTGGTAAGCGTTTGCAAAAATGAATAAAAAGATGTAAACTGGAGGTATAAAAAATCGGGAATGCTATCCTTTTTTTACTAAAAGGAGTATTCAAAAAGGAGATTTGCCATGAAAAAATGGTTGTTTAAACTTTCGTTGGTAGCAATGACGTTTTTGCTCCTACCAGTTCAAGCTGTTCAAGCCTGTTGTGGTTTTATCATTGGTCGGCAATTGACTAAGGATGGTACCACTCTCTTTGGTCGGACAGAAGACTATCCTTACTATCCAAATGGTGGCAAGCACAACAAGAACTATGTGGTTGTTGGTGCGAAGAATTATAAGGAAGGGGACCAACTGGAAGACGAATCCAATGGTTTTACCTATCCACATGCTACTAGTGAAATGAAATATACAGCAACTTATGACTCTGCTCGTGGAGATGGTAGTAATGGTGCTTTTGGGGAACACGGATTTAACGAAGCCGGCGTCTCTATGACCTCAACTGTTACAGCAATTCCAAACAAAAAAGTCTTGAAGACTGACCCATTAACAGAAAATGGGATTCCAGAAGCTGCTATGTTGGACGTGGTATTACCACGTGTTAAGTCTGCTCGTGAAGGGGTTGAATTTTTAGCTAAAGTTATTGAAGAAAAAGGGTCAGCAGAAGGAAATGTTGTCGTTTTTACAGACCAAAATGAAACCTGGTATATGGAAATTCTTTCCGGTCACCAATATGTAGCGGTAAAAGTCCCAGAAGACAAATATGCTGTCTTCGCAAATACCTACTACCTTGGTCATGTTGATTTGAATGACAAGGAAAATGTGATCGCTTCGAAAGATGTCGAAAAAGTAGCCAAAGAATCTGGAAACTACAAGACCGATAAAGATGGGAACTTTCATATTGCTAAATCTTATGGGCCAGAAAAATATGCCGAAGGTGACCGTTCACGTACTTATGCAGGAATCACTCTTTTGGACCCAAATGCAAAAGTAACTTATGAAGATGATGAATACGAACTCTTCCGCACACCAACCGATCCAAATAAAAAATATACCTTAGAAGATGCTTTTGCCTTACAACGAAACCGTTTTGAACATTTGAATGGTCGTTTTGTTCCAGATGATCAAATTGGTGTCAAGAAACAAGGGGATGATGGTAGCAACGATACTGTTCGAAAAGATCAATACAAATATGCTTTAGGAAACGAAAATGTGATCGATGCCCATGTCTATCAAATCAATCCAAATCTTCCGAAAACATTTGGTGGAACTGTATGGCTCGGCATGGGGCCTTCACGGAATACCCCTTATGTTCCATTCTATGGAAATGTAAAAGATACCTATAAGGCTTTCAAACCTCAAACTGCTACCTATGATCCGAATTCATGGTATTGGACAGTTTGGCACATTGACCAAATGGCCATCAATAATCAAGATCTCTTTGGGAAATCGATTCAAAATCACTGGAAAGCTCTCGAAGAACAATTGATCATTGAACAGAAGGTTAGTGATAGCAAATATGCAGCCTTGAAAGCTGATGAAGCTGCAGCAAAAGCAGCTGAAGATCAGGTAACTGAGGATGCTTTAGCTCGCTCTGAACGTCTCTTCAAACAATTCAAGCAATATGAGTCTGAATTATCTGCAACTCTTAAAGAAGCAGGTCGTACAGATGATCCATATCGTGCATCTTTACCAGACGACTACAAGGATCCAACTGAGTCAAGTACTGAGTCAAGCCAGGAAGAAACAACATCAAGCACAGAGCCAAGTACTGAGTCAAGCAAGGAAGAAACGACAGCAAGCACAGAGCCAAGTACTGAGTCAAGCAAGGAAGAAACAACATCAAGCACAGAGCCAAGTACTGAGTCAAGCAAGGAAGAAACAACATCAAGCACAGAGCCAAGTACTGAGTCAAGCAAGGAAGAAACAACATCAAGCACAGAGCCAAGTACTGAGTCAAGCAAGGAAGAAACGACAGCAAGCACAGAGCCAAGTACTGAGTCAAGCCAGGAAGAAACAACATCAAGCACAGAGCCAAGTACTGAGGCAAGTCAGGAAGAAACGACAGCAAGCACAGAGCCAAGTACCGAGGCAAGCCAGGAAGGAACAACACCAAGTAATACAACTACTATTGTTCCTACAAACAGTAATAGCGTAAGTACCGTTGGTCGCCCAGTTTTACCAACCAATTCATATATTTTGGTAGACCAGGCAACAGGTATCGTCTTGCAAAACCCTGATTTTGCTCAAGGTGGTTATAGTCTCCTTGTTGAAGTTTTGAAAGATATCAAAGCACTAGCCGATAAAGAGTACGAGGCATATAATATTCAATTATCGAACCAAAACAATCCAATACATCAAATTAGTCCAACTGTTGTGACAATTCCAGTAAATAGCCAAAAAGAAGTAGAAGCAGTTTATGGTATCGGTGAAAATGGCCAATTAGAATCCTTCCAATTCCAACTAAATGAAGATAAGTCAGCCGTAACATTTACAACCTCTCATTTTTCAACTTATGGTGTAGTTTATAAGTCTGCAGCAAAAATTGAAGAAAAGAAAAATGATAAGAAATTGCCATCCACCGGACAAAGTATTTCAATCGCGACGATGGTAGGCGGAGTTCTGTTGACACTTTTTGGATTTGGATACAACATTAAAAAACGTAGAAACCATTAAACGATTCAGTTTATAACATGCAACAAAAAAAGGAAGTGAGAATGAAATCTCTCTTCCTTTTATTAGTCTACAGTTTTTTCTGCTTCTAATTTTTTTCCGAGTTCGATAATATATTGTTTAAGATCATTTTTGACTTGAGGGTGTTTCAAGGCATAATCGATCGAGGTTTTCATAAAGCCAAACTTGTCTCCAACATCGTAGCGCTGTCCCTTAAATTCGCGGGCGAAGACGCGTTGTGTTTTATTGAGGGTGTCAATCGCATCCGTCAATTGAATTTCGTTTCCAGCGCCTGGTTCTTGATTTTCAAGAATATCAAAGATCTCAGGCGTCAAGAGGTAACGCCCGATGATAGCAAGATCGCTCGGTGCCTCCTCAGGTGCTGGCTTTTCAACAAAAGTTTCAACACTGTATAGCCCGTTGATGCCTTCTCCTTGAGGGGCGATCACTCCGTAAGCAGAAACATCTTCATGAGGAACTTTCATGACTGCAATGGTTGAAGCATGTGTGTCGTCATAGTCATTCATCAATTGCTTGGTGAGAGTGGTGGCTCTATCATCCGTGATATCCATGAGGTCATCTCCAAGCATCACGACGAATGGTTCATTTCCAACAAAAGCTTTAGCTTGTAAAACTGCATCTCCAAGTCCACGAGGATGTTTTTGACGAATGAAGTGGAGACGCATCCCAGTAGTTTCATCGACCAGTTTTAAAAGATCATCTTTCCCTTTTTCCTTCAGGTTATACTCTAGTTCGAAGTTTGAGTCGAAGTGGTCTTCGATCGAACGTTTTGATTTACCAGTGACAACGAGAATGTCTTCAATACCGGATTTAAGGGCTTCCTCAACGATGAATTGGATCGTAGGTTTGTCAACGATTGGCAACATTTCCTTTGCCAAAGCTTTGGTAGCTGGGAGGAAGCGTGTCCCCAAACCAGCCGCAGGAATGACTGCTTTTCTAACTTTAGTCATATAGTTTCCTTTCTAAAAGGTAGGATTGATGATAGGGTGGTTGACTCATTTCCACTCGTTTTCTTCTTTAAATTCGTTGCTCATCATGTGGTGGATAGCTTCGCGGATATCTTTTCCTTCGTAGATGACTTGGTAAATGGCTTGTGTAATCGGCATATAGACATCCAATTCTTGGGCCAGCTCATGGGCGACTTTGGTCGTAGAGATCCCTTCAATGATCATGCCCATGTTGGCCTCGATATCTTCCAATTTTTCGCCACGTCCGAGAGCATCCCCGGCTCGCCAGTTGCGAGAGTGAACAGAAGTTCCGGTAACGATCAAGTCACCGACCCCAGACAAACCGCTATAGGTCAATGGGCTAGCTCCGAGCTTAACGCCAAGGCGCGTGATTTCAGCGAGACCGCGCGTGATGATGGCTGCTTTGGCATTGTCACCATAACCAAGACCGTGCAAGGCTCCAGCACCGACTGCGATGATATTCTTCAAGGCCCCAGCAGTTTCCACTCCGATAACATCTGTATTGGTATAGAGACGGAAGTAGTGATTGCTAAAGAGTTCTTGAACATAACGTGCAGCTTCTAAGTCTTTTGAGGCTGCTGTAATGAGGGTGATATCCCGTACGATGGTTTCTTCCGCGTGACTCGGTCCAGAAACGACCACTACTTCACTGCGAAGAGAAGCAGGAATTTCTTCTTCAAGGATTTGAGAAATCCGATCGTGTGTACCAGGCTCGAGCCCTTTAGAAGCGTGCATGACTATGACAGGGTGATCCAGTGTTTCAGCGACTTGTTTTGCGACCAAGCGGGTCACCTTGGTAGGAACGACAAAAAGGATAGCATCCACACCGTCCAAAGCTGCTTTCAGATCGGTCGTAGCAGTAATCTCTTCGCTAATAACGATGTCTTTGAAGTAGCGTTGATTGGTATGAGCGGTATTGATTTCATCGATTTGTTCTTGGATATTTCCCCAGAGGCGGACTTCATGGCCGTTATCATTGAGGACTTGTGAAAGGGCTGTTCCCCATGAACCAGGACCCAATACTGCAACGGTTTGTTTTTCCATTGTATCTTCCATTTCTATGTCTATTTTTTCAACAAGGCTAGGAATCTAGCGCTTGCACCTTCGAAACGGCCTAATGTGTGCCTTGAAGGACGATTCTATTTTCCTCTCTATTTTAACATAATATAGGTAAAAAAACTTGTATGATCATCAATTGTTTTGTGAGGAAGGTGAGGGTGATAAATAAAATCTATCACGGTTTTAAAAAATACATATTAGACATGATCATGAATGGGTGGTAAGATAAGTAGTAGTTAAAATGAAGGAGGAATGAATATGTGCAGAACAATTGTTGGAGTATCCGCTAATCTCTGTCCGGTGGACCCGGAAGGGAAAAACCTTCATTCTTCCGTGTCTAGTCAATTTGCGGAAGGGATCCGTCAAGCAGGAGGACTTCCAATGGTCATCCCGATGGGAGACCCTTCCTTGGTTAAGGACTATGTTGAAACGATTGACAAATTGATCTTAAGTGGTGGCCAAAATGTCGATCCTAGTCTCTATGGCGAAGAAAAAACCATCGAGAGCGATGATTACAATATCGAACGCGATCAATTTGAGCTAGCCCTACTGAAGGAAGCAGTACGCCAAAACAAACCGGTTTTAGGAATCTGTCGTGGGGTCCAGTTGATCAATGTGGCTTTTGGAGGAACACTCAACCAAGAAATCGAAGGACATTGGCAAGGACTTCCGTTTGGGACTTCCCATTTTATCCAGACTAAAAAAGGTAGTGTGGTGGAGCAACTCTTTGGACAGGCCAGTCGGATCAATTCCGTGCACCGTCAAAGTATCAAGGATCTCGCGCCAAATTTCCGTGCGACCGCCTTTGATCCGCGCGATCACACCATCGAAGCCATTGAAGCAGTAGACGGTCATCGGATTATGGGCTTGCAGTGGCATCCAGAATACTTGGTCAATGAAGAAAAAGGGAATTTAGAACTGTTTCGCTATCTCTTGCAAGAATTGTAAGATCTTTAGGTTTTTTTAGGAGAAATACGCAAACTACACTCATCAACAAAGATCTCCTACTTTTAGTTGCTATAGTTTACTATTTTTCATATATTTTTCAGTAAAAGGCTCCTTGTTCCAGGAGCTTTTTGTATGTTTATCACTCGTAATGAAAAAAGAAATGAAGATGACTGAAATTCGTAGATTCGAACGTGTATCAATCTATCCCATTCAGGAATTGCTTTCAAAACGGTAGAGTTTATGCGGCTGGCGCGTAACAAAGGGAATGATTGGATCCATGGTCATCTCTCGGCAACAGATGAAACTTGAGAAATCGTGGTTTTGCACCACACAGGTAATAGAGATCAAATCTTTGAAAACAAAGGATTTCGTCAGTATCTGAAGAAGGAACTGAGAGTTGACGTTGGAGATTGAGAGTTCCTCCCTTTTCACAATATCAACGCGAGTGGTCATAAGTATGTCGTAATGATTGAAAGTTCCCTCGCTCATTGCTACGATGCTATTACCTCAGGAGTGGTTTATGATGCTGATACAGGATTCATCACAGAGGGTAAAGAAGCAATTTTATCTGATTATAGGAACTTATTTGGTAAGAATTAGCTTTATTAATAATGTTAAAAGAAAATAATATATGGAAATTCTATCTCCTCCAATTATATTCAGGTAGGCAAATTCACTAATTTGTGGTAAAATATTTTGTAATTACGGGAGGTTTAAATGAAAAAAATAAAAAATTTCGTAAACATAAATTATCTATGGTTACTATTAGGATCTTATTTAGTCGTTGTTTTAGTCAATCTACTAAGATTTTCGACTGAAGTATTATTTCTCAAATTAGGAGCAGTAGGGGTCACTACTACAGTGATTGGATTGGTGGTTAGTTACCTAATTCTATGGTTCCTTCTTGAATATAAAAAGTTTTTAAATATCCGGCAGGCTAATATCATCCTGTCAGCTTTAATCTTGTTTATGGCCATTCTCAAAAGTCCAACCTTTTTCCTATCTTTGGGCTTGGTAATGATATCAGTGGCCTTGTTCTTACTCTTCCATTTGGAAAAAGTAAGGCTTGCGATGATCTACCCCTTGGGGCTTTTGTTATCATTTCCTAAGTTGCTGATCCAAGCGAGTAGCGATTTTAAAAACGATGCCCTAGGGATTCACTCATTTAACATTGCTGAATCAAAATTCTCAATGTTGATTTGGCCGGTCTTAGTTTCTGTTTTTATTGCCATTCTCATCGGTTTGTTGATTAATAGATTGGCAGTGGAAAAGATCAATGCGGTGTGGGTGAAACGTCTCACCCTTGTCGCCTTGATTGGTGGGCTCTGTTATGTCCTCTACTTGTCTGCTGTGATGTACTACAAAGTAAAGGCAAATTCAGTATCGACATTCGACATCGGAATATTTTCTCAGATGTTTGAAAGAATGAAAACGGACTTTACTCAGATTACGACACTTGAGAGAGATAAGGCCTTATCACATATGGCAGTCCACATTTCTCCAATTTATTATCTCATTCTTCCCTTCTACATGTTATTCCCTTATGTAGAAACTTTGGAAGTGATGCAAGTCCTCATTGTCTTCTCAGCTGTTATCCCTCTATGCCTCATTTTGAAGAAATTACAGCTACCAAAACTTCTTAATCCTTTCATTATCGCTCTCTTCTTCCTTACTCCGGTAATGACCACGAGTGGTGCTTACCACCTGCATGAGAACTGTTTCTTGCCGCCGTTGATTTTATGGCTATTCTATGCCCTTATCTCTGAGTGGCGTTGGAGATCCATTCTATTTGTCTTGTTGATTCTATTTGTGAAAGAGGACGCGGCCCTCTACGTCCTGGCATTAGGACTCTATTTTGCTTTCCAAAAACGTTTCACCTTGTCGGCCACCTTCAAAAAATGGCTCTATGCAGGAACTCTTGCTTTGCCAGTCCTCTACTTTAGCCTTGCTTTGTTCCTTCTAGCTAAATATGGTGAAGGAGCCATGGTTTCGCGTTACGGACACTTATTATTGGAAGGGGAGCACGGCTTGCCGATGGTGTTGAAAAACATCTTCCTAAATCCACTCTATATTATCGGAAGTCTTTTCACGGGCAAGAAAATGGGATATATCTTTTTAATCTTATTCCCTTTAGGTTTCCTACCCCTCGTTCAAAGACGCTTCTCTACCTACTTCCTCCTGATTCCTTTATTGGCAGTCAACCTACTGATGGACTGGCCATATCAGTTTGACATCGGTTTCCAATATAGCTATGGATCGGTTACCCTCCTATTTATCATGGCTATCCTGGCGGTAGATCAATTGAGCAGACATCGAGTGGTTGGAGAGAAGGTCTTGCTTGCTCTTGTTGCTGCTTCCCTAGTTTTCTCAGGGACAATCCTCTATAGTTTCACTCGAAACTGGAACTTTGAGATGAAGTATTATCATGATCGGAAAGAGTTTTTTGATGGCCTTCAGTCCACTTTGGATTCAATACCAGCAGATGCTTCTGTGTTAGCAGCAGGAGGATATACTCCAGGCCTACGAAAACACCAAGAATTGTACGATATCTTCTATCACAACAACAAAGCACTTGATCCAAAAATTGACTATGTCGTCGTACCTAGAGAAATGCAAGATGAAAAACATGGCTACTCTGAAACAGCAACTCTCAAACTATACAAAGAGGCTGGCTATCAGGAAAGCTCTCTATCTAGCAAGGATGTCCTGGTGTTAGAAAAAGAAGTAAAATAAGGATTAAAAAATGTTCTGCTAGAGTTGAACTTCTATGAGAAACGAGAAGTCATTCATCGATTGAGATAAAAAGTCTTCTATTATAAAAGGCGCACACATTTACGAATGTGTGCGCCTTTTTTGATCAGCAGAATAGAGCAGCCCAGTTAGGGTTAGGAAGGTGCTCATTGCTGCCAGCATAAAAGGAGGCCTTAAATCTCCGAGAGGTATCCGCACGTCTGGTTCAAGAATGGGTTAGTAAAATTAGCATGACAACTATAAACTATAATAGAAGAAAGTTGATCCGAAAGATGCATAAAAGTTACAAGAGAATCGGAATCAACTGCAGTTGTTCAAAAAAAAAGTAAGTGAAAATAGGTGAAAAAGATAGTTTTTCTCAATAAAATGGCCCGTTCAAAAAAAAACACACAAAAATGTAAGAAATATTGAATAGAACTATTGCTATTTCTACTACGTTGTGCTATATTTAGAGAAGCTAATTTAGAAAAACCGAGGAGGTAAAGGAATATGAAAAAGTTAGCGGCTAGTTTATCAATGATTTTCTCATTATTGATAATTTCTTTCGGCGTGTTTACGACCAACGTAAGCGCAGACACGTCCAAAAATGTCGATGTCATCACCGATGTGAAGATCCAAAATTCTCAAGGTGAAGAATTAGTAGCGGATCTTGGTCGATGGGATACTTTCCGTTTGAATGCAAAATTTGCTTTAGAAGGAAAAAATGTTAAAGCAGGGGATACAACTGAAGTCACTATCGATGGACCAATCGATATCAAGTCTCAGGATTTTGACATCAACGACTCAATCACTGGTAAAAAGATTGCCGATGCAAAAGTTGACGCAAAAACTGGAAAGATTGTCTTGACATTTACTAAATTCGTTGAAGAAAAAAATGACGTTTCAGGTTCATTCTTCTTCTATGCTGGGGTTAACAAAGACAAATTCCCAAATGATGGTGAAGTTCCATTTAAGCTTTCTGTAAACGGTAAAGTTAAATTCAACGGTAAAGTAAAAAGTGGTACTGTCGGTGAAGGTAGTCGTTACACCATCATCAAATCTGGTTGGGATAGTGGCGACCACAAAAACCTTGGTTTCCGTATCTCTGTGAACAGAACTAATGAAGCAATCAACAATGCAGTCCTTTCAGATTCAATAACATCAGAAGGGGTTACCTACAAACCTGGCAGTTTCAAAATCTTCAAAGGTACTTGGGAATACGCAAACGGTAAATGGGAACTTAAAAACAAACAAGACGTTACGGCTAACTATACTGTAAACGCAACAGATAAGTCATTCTCTATTGACTTTGGTAATATTTCTGCTAATGATCACTTTGCAGTAGAATATGAAGCAGTTGCTAACTATGAAACTGTTGACCGCGAACAAATTAAGAATACAGCGACAATCAAAGGTGATAACAAAGCACCGTACGATTCAAATAGTAAAGTAAACATCCAAATCGCTGGTGGTGAAGGTGTGGGTTATGCCTTCAGCATTAAAGTTACAAAACATGACGAAAACAATGGACCACTTAAAGGTGCGAAATTCCAAGTTATCCGTCAAGCTACTGGTCAAGTAATGGGAGAGTTCACAACAGATGCTAAAGGTGAATTTACTCTTGGTAACCTATTGAGAGATAAATATATCATCAAAGAAACTCAAGCTCCAGAAGGTTATGAGTTGGCAGCAGATACTGTTGTAGAAGCTAGTGAATTTGAATCGAAAGACAAACCAGTTAATAAAACTATTGTAGACCAAAAGACTACAACTACAACAACTACAACAACCACTACAACAACAACGACTACAACTACAACAACAGAAGAGCCAACGACTACTTCAACAACAACCACAACAACAACAGAAGAGCCAACGACTACTTCAACAACAACAACTAC
>NZ_JAPVYS010000013.1:0-57256 GCF_041431945.1 Streptococcus sp. 27098_8_66
TTCTTAAATCTGCACAATCTTACGGTAGCTCCGAGAGGTGATCCAAAAGACGATCAGGTAGGTGACGAGAAAGACACCACAAACGCTGAGGGTTACGACGAGGACTTGGCCACTATTGATGACACCGAGGACTTTAAGAATGAGGCGGATCATATGGTAGGCAAAGGCCAGGTGGATAAAGGCAAAGATGAGAGGGAGGAAGAAGACGGTCCGCACTTGACGGTTGATGGTCCGTTTGACCTCGTTTTCATCGAGCCCCACCTGTTGGAGGATGACGAAGCGGTCACGGTCTTCATAGCCTTCTGAGATTTGCTTGTAGTAGATGACGATGACGGTTCCGACCATAAAGATCAATGACAAGAAAATACCGATAAAGAAGATGCCACCAAAGAGGCTATTCAACTCTGCCACATCATTGGCTCGGTTGCCTCCATAGATAAATGTTCCTTGGGCCTGTTGGCTACTCAATTCATCGATCATCTTGTCATAGCTGGCTGCCAGCTTGAGTTGCTGGCCTTCGTCAACATTGACATTGAAGCCACCATAAATATTGGTATTGATGGCAAGATCCGGAAACTGAGCGACAAAGGCTGAGAGGTCTGGCACGATCAGGTAGTTGAAATCCTCCGTCAGCATGTTAAACTGATTGGGCACGTGATCGGTGATAAAATCCTTGGTCACTTCTTCCTTGACTTGGAAATCTTTCCCATTGATGGTGAACTGCTTTTGCCCTATCAGAGCCTTGTTATGAGCAAAGAGGATGACTTGGTTGCCGGTCAGATCGACCTTTTCTCCGGTCATTTGCTCATAGCTAGCTGTATCAAAGACCATAAAGACAGTTTTAGGAGTGACGCTGCGTTCATCAGCTGGATAGACGGTGAAATCCGTACCCTTTTGTGATTTGACCCCAAAGTTGGCATAGGTCATCAGATCGCGATTTTTGATCTCAAGATGATGCTCAGAAGCAAATTCATCAAATTTCTGATTAATCTGCTCCAGGTCTACCCCTTTTCCTTGGACTGAGAAATCATGAGGAGCCATGATTTTCTTGACCATTTCGCTACCGACATAGATGTTGGTTGCAGCAGAGATCGTCACCAGCACCATGGTCGAGAGGATGGCAATGGTCGCAAGCCCCACTGCATTTTTCTTCATGCGATAGATGAGGTTAGAAACCGAGATCATGTTGTTGGGTTGGTAATAATAACTCTTCTTTTTCTTAAGAAGGTGCAAGAAGACAGTGATCCCAGCATTAAAGAGCAGGTAGGTCCCGATCATAACCAAGACAACAGCTAGAAAGAAGATCAAAATCGCAGACATGGGGTCTTTGACAGACAAAGCCAGGTAGTAGCCAAAACCGAGAGAGGCTAGGCCCAGGATGGTTTGGGGCCACAAGAAGCGAGCTTTCTTTTCACCACTAGCCTTCTCACGCGTCAACTGCAAGGCATTCAAACGGAGAATGCGCCAAGCATTGAGAAGAATCAAAAGGGCAAAGATGAGACCAAAGGTGACAAAAACTAAGACCACAATCCCAGGTTGGAAGGTGGACACTAGCTGGACCTTCATCTTCATGAGTTTCAAGAGAAAGGCAAAGATCAGCTTGTCAAAAAGGGCTCCAATCAAGACACCGGCTGAGATGGTTAGAAAGCCAAAAAGCAAGAGTTCCTTGAAGATCATGCTGATGAGATGGCGTTTTTCAAGGCCTAGCATGCTGTAGATCCCCAGCTCCTTGGAGCGATTTTTCATGACGAAGCTATTGGCATAGAGCACGATGATAGCTCCCGCAGCATTGACCACGAACAGTCCCAAGACCAGGGTAAATATCATGGGATCTCCCCCTCGAAGCTCATGAATGTGAGGATTAAAGGTCAGGGAGTCAAAGAGGTAGGCGATGGTCACTGCGAGAATGACCGCAATCGCAAAGGGATAATAGAGCTTGCGGTTCTTGATCAGATTGGAGCAAGCTAGTTTAGTGGTTAATCGAAACATCTACTCCACCTCGCTTGCCATGACCGTCAGAGTATCCGAGATTTCTTGGAACATCTGACGCTCCGTCTTTTCTCCGCGGAAAATCTGGTTGTAAAGGATCCCGTCCTTGATAAAGAGCACGCGCTTGGCCCGAGCTGCTGCTGCGGTCGAGTGGGTCACCATGAGAATGGTTTGGCCCATGGTATTAATATCTTCAAAGACATCTAGTAACGCAGCTGAAGACTTGGAATCCAGCGCCCCTGTTGGCTCATCAGCAAGGAGGATTTCTGGCGAGGTGATGATAGCCCGTGCTACGGCTACCCGTTGTTTTTGCCCACCAGAGATTTCGTAGGGATATTTTTCAAGCAGTTGGTGGATGCCCAATTCCCGACTGACGCTATCGACCTTGCTCATCATTTCCTTGACCGGTCTGCGGGAGAGGACCAAGGGCAGAAGGATATTGTCCTTGACAGACAAGGTATCGAGCAGGTTGAAATCTTGAAAGACAAAGCCTAGTTTTTCCCGACGGAAACTGGAGGCATCCTTGTTTTTGATGGTCGAGGTGTCGGTGCCATTGAGGTAGACCCGGCCTTCCGTCGGCTGGTCCAGCATGGCTAGGATATTGAGAAGTGTCGATTTACCGGATCCTGATTCCCCCATGATAGCGACATACTCACCCTTCTCCACGGTGAAGTGGATATCTTTTAGGGCTTCAACCTGCGTTCCTTGGAAGCGGGTTTTGTAGATTTTTTTGATATGTTGAACATCTAGCAATGACATACTTTTCTCCTTTTACTAGTAGATCAAGAAAAATTCTTGGGTTTGTTGTAGGACTTGGAGACCAAATTCCGTCTTTTCCAAATCGGTTTGGTTATTTGGTTTCTTAATCTTTTTGGGTTGTTTCATCCATTTCAAGAGTTTCATTTTCTTGACCTCCTTCATTTGATGAGACTATTGTATAAAAAATAAAAGGCGGCTACCATAACCTAACCTTTCATTTTGACCTTTATTTCTTACATTTTTGTAAGATGGGGAAATCCTAATCCATGACCAACTTCTTCTCTTCAAAGTGAATGGCAACGGTCGTGCCTTGACCGACCTCTGAATGGAGGGTGATCCTGTGGCCCAATTGCTCTGCGATTTTCTTAGATAGATAGAGTCCCAGCCCTGAGGATTGCTGGGTCAGGTGGCCATTATAGCCGGAGAAGCCCCTCTCAAAGACGCGAAGGACATCGCTATTTTTGATCCCAATCCCGCTATCTTTTATATAGAGAGTCTGGTCTTTAAAATAGATTTCAATTCCACCGGTGCTGGTGTACTTGAGGCTATTGGACAAGAGCTGCTCGATGATGACCAGGAGCCACTTGCGATCGGTGATGACCTCCTGCTCCAAATCATGTAGGTCCACGGTCAAGTTCTTTTGGATAAAAAAGAGGGCATACTTGCGGACTACTTCTTTGACCAAGTCTTCTACCGACACGCGCTTTAAGACCAGATCATCATGAAAACTCTCCAGTCGCAGGTACTGCAAAACCAGATTGGCATAGGAGTCAATCTTAAAGAGCTCCTGCTCCATCTGCTGCTTGACAATGGGCGTCTCGACATCTTGGACCAAGAGCTGACTAGCCGCAATGGGCGTCTTAATCTGGTGAACCCAGAGGGTATAGTAATCCATCAGGTCATTGAACTTGGCCTGGGCTGTCTTCCCTTCCTCCAAGCGCGCCTGCTGTTCTTCCGTGTATTTTTCATAAAGGAGGTGTTCCAGTGGTGAGGCAACCTCAACTTCCTCATATAGTGTGGCTTTGCGGTAGTCCCGAAGGGTCATGGCGAAATCCCAGACCAAGACACAGAAGGCAAAAAAGCCAAGCACTAGGGTCGCATAGAGAAAAACCGTCCCCGTCTCTGGAAAGAGATAGGCAAAGACCAAATCAATCATCAAAAAGATGACCAATAGATAGAGTAGGCGCCTGCGGGATACCACATACTGCCAGAAGATCGTTCCAAATTTATTCATGGGTCAACCCGTATCCGATGCCTTTCTTGGTTTCGATGAAGTTTGACAAGCCAGCCTCTTCTAATTTCTTGCGAAGGCGGGCCACATTGACAGACAAGGTATTGTCATCAATGAAGAAGTCGCTATTCCAGAGCTCCTTCATCATGTCATCACGCGCCACGATACTGCCCGCATGTTCAAATAGGACGCGCAGGATCTGAAATTCATTCTTGGTCAGCTTGATGACTTCCCCTTCATACATCAAGTCCGTAGACTTGAGATTGAGGATGGCTCCCCGGTGCTCCAGCAGATTTTGATCCGTGCCAAATTCGTAAGAGCGGCGCAAGAGCCCTTGGACCTTGGCAAGGAGCACATTTTGATCAAAAGGCTTGGTGACGAAGTCGTCTCCCCCCATATTGATGGCCATGACAATATCCATGGCTTGATCCCGTGAAGAAAGAAACATGATCGGAACCTTTGAAACCTTGCGAATCTCTTGGCACCAGTGGTAGCCATTGTAAAGAGGCAGGCCAATATCCATGAGGATCAAGTGAGGGTCACTTTCAACAAAGATCCCGAGGACATCCATAAAATCCTCTACTGCAACCACTTCATAGCCCCATTGTTCCAATAATTGTTTGACCTGTTGGCGGATAATTTCATCGTCTTCCACTAAGAGAATTTTATGCATGGCTTTCTTTCCTTCTTTTTTTCTTCTTCCTATTATAACAGATTAAACAGCAGAGAAAAAGATCGAGCGTAGCCTTCTTAACAGTAAGAGCTTTTTCTACTCCCATTTTTGTGCTATACTGAAAGAAATAAGACACGGGAGGCACAGATGTCAACTATTTTTGATTACCTAAAAGAAGTGACCTACGATTCCATATATGACCGCCCCTTCAAGGAGCTGGATGTCCTCGCATTGACAGAGCTGACCTATCTGCCCTTTGGACACATTGTGCCTCAAGGAGATACAACAGGAATTCCAGTGCGCCTGTCTGATGCGATGGAACTGATCGATCGGACCACCGATTTCATCGTGAGTAACCAGCACCTGCAATTAGTCGATGAGTTGGCTACTTCAAAGCGCTTTAAAAACATCAAACTCCTCAACTACGTCGATGAGTACGATCCCGATGTGCAAAAACAGTTTGCGGCCATGACCTATCGGATTAGTCTGGATACGTATTTGGTCGTTTTCAGAGGGACTGATGACACCTTGATCGGCTGGAAGGAAGACTTCCACATGACCTATATGGACCATGTACCAGCTCAGAAGCGCGCGTCCAGCTACCTGCAACATGTCATGAAGGAATTTCCAAAAGGACGTTTCTTAGTAGCCGGTCACTCCAAAGGGGGCAACCTTGCGACCTATGCTTGCTCGTATCTACCTGATTCCTTATTTGAACGGGTCGACGCGATCTACAGCTACGATGCTCCTGGCCTCAACAAGGCCA
Source organism: Streptococcus sp. 27098_8_66 (assembly GCF_041431945.1). Classification (NCBI taxonomy): domain Bacteria; kingdom Bacillati; phylum Bacillota; class Bacilli; order Lactobacillales; family Streptococcaceae; genus Streptococcus; species Streptococcus sp. 27098_8_66. The sequence goes on from NZ_JAPVYS010000013.1 coordinate 5,419, forward strand.
TTATCGAGACCGAAGGCTACCAGCGCACGTCTCCAAACATTCGTCGCTTTGTCCCTCAAGGGTCCATTGTTGGCATGATGTTGGAAGTGCCAGAACCGACGACCATTGTCAAGAGTCACGCCTTTGGTGGCTTTGCCCAGCACGATGCCTTTACTTGGGAAACTAAGGATTATAGCTTTGTGACCGTTTCTGAAACCAGCCCCGATAGCCAGCAGACCGATCTGACCTTGAAGCAATGGGTTCGCGAAACATCGGCAGACGAGCGCAAGAAGTTTTTTGACACCTTTTTTGGTATTTTTCTGGATGCCGGCATCACTTCCATCAATGATCTAACCGATCTCAAGCAGCTAGCTAAGGCCAAAGAAATCCTCCAAAATGCCCAGGATTTGGATCCAACTGAGCGGGAGATGCTAGAACGATTGGCCAAGCAGCTCATCGATACCCGCTTTCAAGCTTGGAAAAAATGGCAGACGGTTCCCCGCATCCTGGTTCAAATGGCCACATTTTTCAAGCGAAAAAAAGCAGTCGAGCTTTCCTCACCACTGCTCTTAGAACACAAGGAGTGAGGCTCAACTACTGAAAAAAGAGACCACTTCTTCTATTCACTAAAACGCAAAAAGAGGCTGGGACAAAAGTCCTAGCCTCTCAATTATTTTTGGATTGTCGAGCAAGACGCAGTGGTTGAGTGGGCTCTACTACGCTGATTTCATCAGCTTTTACAGCCCTACTCAACTGTGCGGAGGTGGGACGACGAAATCGAATTCTAACGAATTACCGATTTCTGTCCCACTCTCTTTTCTATTTTCTATTGGTTCTGAGGAGATGGAGTATCTGGCGTGCTTGCTTCTGTTACAGCTGCGCTTGCAGGCTCTGTTTCTGTCTCAGTTGTGGCAGGCTTGCTTCCTTCTGAAGCTGCTGCTTCTTTTTCCACCGGAGTTTCTGTAGCGACAGGCGTTTCAACCGTGGTAGCTGGTTTGCCCGCTTCGTTTGCAGATGGCATTGCTGCCAACTCTGCCTGGAAGGCTTGGATGGCCTGTAGTAAGGCTGCTTTATCACTCTTTGGATTAGCCAATTGGTCAAAGAGAGCTTCTAAGCGATCAAATACCGCATCACTAGCTCCCTTGTCCTGCAATTGTTGGTGCAGGGCCATCAATTGGTTATAGAGCTGTTGATAAAGAGCGACATCCCCAATTTGAGGTTCTTCGGTTTGCTTTTGTTTTTGCTTTTCAATGGTATCACTGATTTCGCGTAGAAGTGCTTCCCCACTTGAAATAGCCTTGTCTGGATCGGTCTCATTTTTAAGCTGAGCCAAGCCTGCTTCAAAAGCAGCTCGTTTGCCTTGGTCTTCGACTTGTGGCAAGAGCGACTGGATTTGCTCTGAGAGGGCTGTCAAAATCTTGTTCTGTTGACGTGCTTCTGTCGCCTTATCCAACTCTCCATACAAACCTTTGAGGAAATCATAAACCGCTACGTTGTAGGATGGGGTTTGACTTCCTTTTTGATCCAAAACTGTTTTTTCAATAGGATAGGTTTGGCCTTTTTCTTGAGAGAAGAGCTGGTCAATTGCCTGTTTGGTTTGGTAGAGTTCCATAAAGTGAGACTTGGAATCCCAGGCCTCTTCAAAGGCTTGGGCCCGATAGAGTTTCAAAGCTAGATCTGCTGCCTTGGTGCGCAATTCTGGTGTCAAGCGCGCATCGCTCAAGCTTTGATAGAAGTACTTGAGATAGTCGACCGATGTCACACCCGTCCGATCTTGCATCTCCTGAACAGCTTCTAATAGCTTCCCTTCCTGCTCTAAACGCTTGCTGTCCTTGGCAGCATAGGCTTCCTGCAGTTGAGAGACCAACTCTTCCTTCTTCAATTGGAAGGCTTCTGTGTCTAGCAAGCGCACTTGTTCCAGCAATTCTTGGTAACGACGATCTAGGGCTGTCTCTTCTTTTGGTTTGACCGCTTGGGTCGCATGAATGTACTGCTCATCAACCTGTTTGAGACTGGCTAGATAGCCCTCTGTTGAGTTACTTGGGAAGCTCTTGACATTTTCCAAGAAGTGGCCCAAGATCAGCTCAATCCGTCGTTGTTGCAATGGATCAGAAGCATAGAGACTGCGGCTTTCTGCTAAGAGCTGGTTGACCCTGTCCTCTACAACTTTCTTGTCCAAGTCTCCTTTTTTGTAAGGAGATTGGATGGTTGGAAGACGGTGGGCTAAGTAGTCTGCTAGTCCTGCTGAACGCACCTTGATGTAGTGGTTGTGATCGCCGTGCGGGATGACAAACTGACCATTTTCAATCTGGAGGCTATAAGGAGAAATCCCCGAACGAAGCGCTGTTGCATAGAGTTCATTGATAAAGTCTAGTTCAGGATTGCCAGTTTCAAGTGGGATGCGGACATGTTCCTTCCGAACGGCATAAGGATGGATGTGGGTCGGATCGTATTCTTGGTCTGGATTATTAAAGACAAAGAAACCATTGGAAATCTTAATGGCCTCGCGAGGGACACCGTAGGTCTTGCTGATGTACTGGATCTTTTCCTCATCTGAGGCATCGCGAGAATAGCTGGCAACGTCATCTGTCAGTGGCTGTCCCTTATCCTCTTCTTTCTTACCTGCCAGAGTTGCCTCTGCTGCTGCAATCTCTTGAGGAGAGAGGTCCTTTTTATAGAAATAATGAGCGTGGTTGCCATGAGCGACCATGTAACCGTCCTCGTCCTTACTGATGACCATGTCTGCATGGAAACCATGATCGTGCTCCTCTTCGTGCTCGTGATCATGACTGTCCCCATGTTCATGCTCGTGACTATCTCCGTGTTCATGCTCGTGCTCATGGCCAATTGGTTTTGTACTTGGACTTGAAGGCCGGTTTGGACTTATTTCAGCAGGTGTAGTAGCACCTTGGGCCCGAAGCAGTTGGAATTGCCGCGCCAGCTCACGTTCTAAAGGAGATAGGGAGCTGTAAGGGATAAAGTGGAAATGATCCCCGTGAGGGTAGACAATCCCTTGATCGGTCCACTTGGTAATCTTACTTGGATCAAAGACAGAACCATCAGATTCCACATGACGAGAAGTCAGAGGGGTTTTTTGCAATTCTTCCATCAGATTGCTGAGAGTTGGACTCGGTTTCGAGCTTACAGGTTTAGAAATCGTTGGGGTCGTCTGTGTAAGGGTTGGACTAGCAGACGGCTGACTGCTCGCTTGTTTTCCTAAGCTTGGGGAGGCTTGATTTGGAGTCCCTTGATTCTTACCTGCTTCTACACTTGGGTTTGCGCTTGCTAAGTACGAGCTTCCAGCCTGTTGGCCACTTTGACCGCCTAGGACAGAGAGGGCCGCTGCTAACTCGCCAGCAGATAAGGCACTCTTTGGAATATAATGGTAATGTCCACCATGGGGCACAATGAAGCCGTCTCCTGTATCTGAAATGACATCTCCAGGGCTAAAGACATAACCATCGTCCGTACGATAGCCTCCTCCTGAATGGTTTTTAGCAGTCAGCGTTTCAAGGGTCTTCCCCTCTTTTAGCGCTTGACTTGGCTGACGAAAATCTCGAGTTTTAACCCCTTTGTGCGAGGAGCTCGCCTGCACCGATCCCGTTTCCCCTTCTTCTTTAGCGCCTCCTTTTTGTTGTTGAGCGATCTCTTCGATCGAGCGCACATTGACCGTATGCTGCGCATCCTTTAAGTAGAGATAGTATTTACCAGCGCGTTTAATGATATAGCCATCCTTGACCTTGCTGACAATATCAGCTTCTTGGAGCTGATAAGTTGGATCTCGCAAAATCAACTCCTCACTAAAGATGGCATCAAATGGGACCTTACCACTATAGTAATGAAAATGATCTCCATGAGAAGTGACAAAGCCTTCATCCGTAATTTTGATGACAATCTGCTCCGCTTGAGTCTTTTCCTTGGCATTGACCGCTTCGATGCTGTCTTCCTTTTTGCTGGAGGCAGTCGATGACGCTTTCTTTTCTGCCTGTAGATACTGAATCTGATTCTTTTTCTCTTCCTTAGCTTGTGGTTGCTGACTGAGCGCATAGGCACATAGTCCTATTCCCAAGGTCGCTACCAATCCAATCGTTCCCTTTTTCTTCATTCTTGATTTACTCCTCTAATTCCTTGGCTAAAGTCGCCATATTTTCTTCTAAATTTTCTAATAGATCCTTATCGTTTTGCGGATCGGCTTCCAGTGGATCCAAGACCTTGACACGCGCCCCTGTTGCCTTGGCGATACTATCTGCCACTTTTGACGACGTGTTCTTTTCCACAAAAATCGTTTTCACCTTGTAATCTTTGACAAACTGCTGAATCTCTGCCAATTGCCGGGCGGTTGGTTCCTGCTCAGGGGAAATCCCTGCAATCCCCAACTGCTTGAGACCAAAGCGTTTGGCCAGATAAGAAAAGGCCGTATGCTGGGTCACAAAGGTCTTTTGCTTGGCCTTGTCAAAGACAGGCTGGTAGCGGGCTACTAGTTCCTCACAGCGCTTTTCAAGCTTTTGGGCATTGGCCTGATAGAGCTTCCTATTCTTTGGATCGATCTCTCCCAAGCGCTGAGCGATAATCTTTCCTTCCTCTGCAATTTTCGCAGGGTCCAACCAGGTATGCGGGTCATACAGGTGCTTGGCTTCTTTTCCTTGCCCAGCCTCGACATCCTCTAATCCAGCCACCTTATCAAGTGTCATTCCTTGACTACCTTCGATCACCTGTAACTTAGAACCTTGTAGGTTAGGATCTAAGCGACCGGCCCAAGATTCCAGGGTCTGAGAATGATAGACAAATACATCCGCATCATAGATCTGAGCCACTTCCTTGGTTGAGGGCTCGTAATCATGGATCCCTGCACCGGACTGAACCATCCAGATGTCATTTTGATCCCCAGAGATTTCCTTGACCAGGGCATAGATGGGATAAAAACTCGTGACAATTTTAAGACCTTTTTTAGAAGGGGGCTTGCCTGCATTTACTTGGCTAGCACAACCTGCAAGTAGAAAGAAACCGAGGAACAAGAGTCCCAGCACCTTCATTTTTCTCCTTATCATCCTTCACCTCTTTTTCATTTTCATTAACTAGTTTATTAATCAGTTAATTAACTAGTTAATAATACTGCTAATCATTTGCTTTGTCAAGTCTTTTTTGCATATTTTTCCTTTTAATGCTAGAGACTAACAATTTCCTAGACCCCACGAGCCTTTCTTACCGTAAAAAAAGAGGCTGGGACAAAAGTCCTAGTCTCTCAATTGTCTTTGGATTGTCGAGCAAGACGCAGTGGTTGAGTGGGCTCTACTACGCTGATTTCATCAGCTTTTACAGCCCTACTCAACTGTACAGAGGTGGGACGACGAAATCGAATTCTAACGAATTGCCGATTTTTGTCCCACTCTCTTTTATTGACGGTAGAAATATTGATCAGCTGGGTAGTTTCCTGCAGATTGCGTGAGCACCAGACGTGGCTTGCTGGTGTCAGACTGGTCTCCATCTGGATTTTGGAAGCCAATTTTCAGCAGTCCAATCGCCGCACCGGTCTCACCCATCTTCATTTCAACATAAGGGATCTTGCTCTTCTTATCTGAGTCCGCAACGGCCTTGAGGCTACCTTGGCCCTTGACTTTCCCATCTGCTTGGATGACGATCTCAGCCCCTTTGCCATTGCGCCAGGTTCCAGCTAGGCTTGAGAAATCGCCTCCGTTAATGGCTGCAATATCCAAGTCTTTCTCTTTTTTCGGTTGCGGGTAGGCTTTCCACCACTCTAGATGGTAATCCCGAAAGGCCACATCCCCAAAGAGAATCCGACGTTCTTGCGAAGCCACTCCATCAGGACCTGTCACACCTGCTGGGATCAAGTACAAGATTTGCTCTTGCCCTTGGATCGCAGTCGCATTGGCTCCAGTGAAATAAACTTCATAATAGCCTTTTCGTTTCTTAGGCTCTTTTTCTTTATTGAGCAGGTAACTTGCCCGAGTGCCTCCGCTCCAGAAAGTCCAGCCAGTCTCACCATTTACAATGCTTGGAAAGGCGTTTGTCTTGTTTTGGTAATATTCTTCTGGAGTATAGCCATAAAGTTTAAAGCCGGAATCGGCGATTTCCTTTTCATAAGTATCATTGGAATAAGCACCTTCAAACGGTGAGAGATTGCCATCAAGGACAACATCATTTGGATCTGTCGATTTGAAAAAATCCTCCCGGTTGGCAAAGACCATCTCGTGGTCGGGATTTTTATCGGACATGGTGACCGTAATCAAAGGCTTCTTATCCGTCTTATATTTGAAGACGCGAACAGTGACTGTAAAATCGGTATTGCCATCGGACTTTTTCATCTTGCCTGTCGAAACCTTGTTAGACCCTTCAACCTTCCAATCCGTGCTAAATTCAGCAGCTACCTTACCGTCAGCCGTTTGGTAATCGATCTTCCAGGCCTTGCCTTTTTTCTCGATTTTGGCTTCGTCCCGTTCATTGGAGACATAATCGCCACTCAAGTCAATGGCTTTTTCTTTTGGCTTGGTGACCTTCTTGCTGGTCTGGTTAAATTCCTTTTGATGGTCTGGTTGGATGTTGGAACTAGAGTAGAGATAGACCCCACCGATCAGAACAGCTGCTCCGACCAGTCCCAAAATCGGCCCCAGGTATTTTTTCTTCCATTTTAGATTCATTTTACTACCTCCATGGAATAAGATCTTTACACTAGTATACCCTAAATCGAAAGTATAGTAAAATTCCCCTCTATGTAGTGGTTTCCTAAGTTTAAACTGACCAGTTGTAGCACAGAATACCCGTTTTTCAAAAACAATATTTTGTTTATCATTATTTTTTTATCGTTTTTCGATACTTTTTCGTTGACTATTTTTTTATAAGGAGTATACTATAAGTGAAAAATAAAAAAACTTTAAGGAGGCTTGCGATGAAAAACTCAAAAACCTTAAAAAATGTCATTGAAGTCTTAACGGCTTTCATTTACTTCTGTGGCTTTATGACCCTGGCTGCACTGGTCGTCCACCTGCTTTCCCGCATGGGGCTTTTTAAAGATCTCATTCAATCAGGTCGCTTGTCCTTTGATGTGAATGGCATCCAGCTCTTCCCCAAACATCCGCAACCTCTCTGGCAGTTGCTCTTCCCACTAACCTCCAGTGCTATCTATATTTTTCTTCTCATCACCATTCGCACCTTCCTCCAAAATCTTTACCAAGAAAAGATCTTTTCTCACTCCAACATTGATCTTTGCAACCGAGCTTGGAAGGTCTTGCTGGTTTTAACCTTTATGTCTGGCACACTTGAAACCGGTGGTGATGTTTATCTCCTTCCCTTCACCTTCCAATTCTCCTTTAATTCGGATCTTCTCCTAGCCGTTGCAATTGTCTGGGTCCTTGGCAAAATTTTAGAGAGAGGGATTGAGATCGCAGAAGAAAATGAGCTAACCATTTAAGGAGGTTGCCATGATTATCGTCAATCTAGATGTCATGCTAGCCAAGCGAAAGATGAAATCCAACGAGCTAGCCGACAAAATCGGCATCACCACAGCCAACCTCTCCATCCTCAAAACTGGCAAGGCCAAAGCCATCCGCTTCACCACCCTTGAAGCCATCTGCAAAGAACTCGACTGCCAGCCAGGAGATATCCTAGAATACCGGCCAGATGAATAGGACATATATTTAAAAATATAATTGGAGACCTTCCTTAGGTGAGGACGGACGGTAGCGAATCCCTTTGGGATTCCATACCTAAGATTTGAGCCCACTGTCTCAAATCTTCCGAGAGTCTGAAATGATACCGTTTCAGACTCTTTTCTCACTGCGGAAGTCTCCATTAATATTCATTACTAATAGAACTCATATACCATCCTTATAAAATTCAATGATGGGAACTATATCGACACAAGAAAAGCACTCCCGCGGGAGTGCTTTTTTTCTATAGTGGTCTGTTTAATAACACTAAATCTTATCGATTATTAAAGTTATCTTATTCAATCGAACTTAATAAGTTTTATCAATTTACTCTTCTATAACTTCAGCTTCTTTACGAATCGATTCGAGATCTTGTTCATATTGTTTTGTATCATAATTAATCATCTTAGAAAGTTCTTTTTGCAAGTTCTCTCCCATAGGTTTCATAGTAGCAAATGTCATTCCGCCTGAGATTACACCTGAAACAACTGGTAAAACTTTAGAAACCCCTTTTGCAAAAGTCCCTTTAGTAAGACTAATTCCAAAGATTTTTAGAACTTTTTTCAAAATTGGATAATACATCGTTTTAGTTAAAGCTTTTTGAGGAATTGATTTTAAAGCCTGTTTTCCAATCGCTACTCCACCTGCACGTAAAATTGCAGCAGCTCCTGATACACCCAACATAATTCCCAAGTATAGTAACAATGTATCTTGTGCCTCTTCTGTTAGCTTATCTTTTTCAGACCATAAATATTGGAAACCATAGATATACCCCAGCTCTTGAGCTAATTTTAAAGACATCGCATAATATTGTGCAACATTAGCAGGGATTGTAATTGCCATAGCAACTCCTCCTGGTAATCCCGCTAATACAGATGCTCCGCTTGCCATCAATACATTATCCATAATACATGTTTTCGCAACTTTATCCAATCGTTCTTTGTCAACCATGTTTACTGGACCGTCTAATAGTAGTTGATTCACCTGATCTCTGCTCAATCCTTTTCCAAACTTATCCATAAGAAATTGATTTCGATCAACTTTAACAACTGGTATTTTAGCAACTTGCTCTAATACCTTAATAGCCATATCCTCTGGTCTATCGTTAATTTTCTCTTTTGCACCATTAAATGCTTTACCGATTTCTTTTGAAGTAGTATTTGCGATATCACCTACAACTTTAGTTGTTGTGTTAAATCCATCTCCAACAATTTTCGTTGTGGCATTCACTCCATCTCCAACAACTTTTAAAGTCCCATTTGCAATATCGCCAGCTCCCTTGACAATATCATCCCAAAAAGCCATAACAAATCTCCTAAACTTTTCTTCAAATAATTCTATAGATAAAACAAAATCTATATCTAAATTATCCTACATGGAGATAATTTTGTCAATGGATATATAAATATTTTAAATTCTAGATAAGTAGTATTTACTAGCTAAAACACTAGTGGAAACAGCCTTGAATGGCTGTCTCATATACAAGAAAAGCACTCCCGCGGGAGTGCTTTTTTCTTTCTCTATCGTTTAGCCGATAATGCTTCCATTTGGAACAGATGGATCAACAGTCAAGACCGTTAATTGATCTCCGTGTTCTGCGGAAAGGATCATGCCTTGGCTGACATATTTCTTCATCATCTTCCGTGGTTTGAGGTTGGCCACGATTTGGAGTTTCTTGCCGACCAATTCTTGTTCGTTTGGATAGAATTTCGCGATACCAGAAAGGATTTGACGGTCTTCGCCATCTCCTGCATCTAGACGGAAGCGAAGCAATTTGTCTGATCCTTCGACTCGTTCCACTTCTTTGACTTCTGCTACACGGATTTCAACCTTGTCAAAGTCTTCAAATTTGATCTCGTCTTTTTCAGACTTGAGTTCCACTTCTTCTGGAATCCATTCTTTTTCTTGTGGTTTTCCTGCAGTCATTTGAGATTGGATGTAGGCAACTTCTTCTTCCATGTCGAGACGTGGGAAGATTGGAGTTCCTTTGGCAATCACTGTGACACTTTCAGGGAAGCCTGCTAGGGTCAAGTTTTCAAGATCGAAGTCCAAGCCCAAGCCAAGTTGTTCCATGATGGCATTTGAGGTGTTCATCATAAATGGTTGGATCAAGTGAGCCACGACACGAAGGCTAGCAGCTAAGTGAGCCATGACTGCTGCCAATTGTTCCTTGTCGCCATCTTCTTTAGCGAGAACCCAAGGAGCAGTCTCATCGATGTACTTGTTGGTACGAGAGATGATGTTCCATACGGCTTCCAAAGCGCGTGGGTAATCAACCGCGTTCATTTGCTTGTGGTATTCAGCGATGTTTTCTTCAACTACCTTAGCCAAATCAACATCAAATGCAGTGACATTTTCGACATAAGCCGGAACTTGACCACCAAAGTATTTATTGATCATGGCTATCGTCCGATTAAGGAGGTTTCCAAGGTCATTGGCCAATTCATAGTTGATGCGGGCCACATAGTCTTCTGGTGTGAAGGTACCGTCTGAACCAACTGGCAAACTGCGCATGAGGTAGTAACGAAGTGGATCCAAGCCGAAGCGTTCCACCAACATTTCTGGGTAGATGACATTCCCTTTAGACTTAGACATCTTGCCGTCTTTCATGACAAACCAACCATGGGCAATCAAACGTTCTGGCAATTTAACATCCAACATCATGAGAAGGATTGGCCAGTAAATCGAGTGGAAACGAAGGATGTCTTTTCCGACCATGTGGAAGACGGTTCCGTTCCAGAACTTGTCAAAGTTTTCATGATCTTCTTGACCATAACCAAGAGCTGTCACATAGTTGAGAAGGGCATCAATCCATACATAGACCACGTGTTTTGGATTGGATGGAACTGGCACACCCCAGGTAAAGGTGGTCCGAGATACCGCCAAGTCTTCCAAACCTGGCTCGATGAAGTTTTTCAACATTTCATTAAGACGGCCATCTGGCGTGATGAAATCAGGTTGGGATTTGAAAAATTCCACCAAGCGGTCTTGGTATTTGCTGAGACGAAGGAAATAAGATTCTTCAGAAACCCATTCTACTTCGTGGCCTGATGGGGCTACCCCACCGATAACCTTGCCATTCTCATCACGGTATACCTCAGCCAATTGGCTTTCTGTAAAGAACTCTTCATCAGAGACTGAATACCAACCAGAGTACTCACCAAGGTAGATGTCGTCTTGCACTAGCAAACGTTCAAAGACTTGGGCCACCACTTTTTCATGGTAGTCGTCTGTCGTACGGATGAATTTATCATATGAGATATCAAGTAATTGCCAGAGTTCTTTCACTCCAACGGCCATCCCATCTACATAAGCTTGTGGCGTAATCCCAGCTTCTTCTGCTTTTTGCTGGATCTTTTGACCATGCTCATCGAGACCAGTCAGGTAGAAAACATCGTAGTTCATCATGCGTTTGTAACGCGCCAAGACGTCACAGGCGATCGTTGTATAAGCTGAACCAATATGCAATTTACCAGATGGGTAATAGATAGGGGTTGTGATGTAGAATGATTTTGTCATTTTCTTTTCCTTTCAGGGCTAATGGAACCCAATTTAGTAACACTCTATTATAACATTTTTAGGAGACCCTGAAAACCCAAAACCAGCTAGGATCTAAGGAAGACAAGCAAAAAAGCTGACCGAAGTCAGCTTTTTTTTATGTATAACAAATTATGTTATCTTACTTTCCAAGATAGTATTCTTTTACAACGTTCAATTTTTCGTCAAATTCGAATACCAATGGTGGGAAGTTAGGGATTTCCACGTCCATGATTTCGTCATCTGACAATTGTTTGATGTGTTTAACAAGAGCACGGATTGAGTTACCGTGTGCTCCTACGAATACGTTTTTACCGTCCTTAAGAGCTGGAGCGATTTTATCTTCCCAGAATGGAAGGGCACGTTCCAAAGTAACTTTCAAGTTTTCAGCATCTGGAATCACTGAATCGTCAAGTGAAGCATAACGACGGTCAGTGTGTGCTGAGTGTTCATCATCACGGTCCATTGCAGGAGGCAATACATCGTAAGAACGACGCCAGATGTGAACTTGTTCATCACCAAATTGTTCAGCAGCTTCTGCTTTGTTTTTACCAGTCAAACCACCGTAGTGACGTTCGTTCAAGCGCCATGATTTTTCAACTGGAACCCACAATTGGTCAGAAGCTTCAAGAGCCAAGTTAGTCGTTTTGATCGCACGTTTCAATACTGAAGTATAAGCTTGGTCAAATTCGATACCAGCTTCTTTGATCAATTTACCAGCGTCGATCGCTTGTTGTGTACCTTTTTCAGACAAATCAACATCAGCCCAACCAGTGAAAAGGTTAGCTTTGTTCCATTCAGACTCACCGTGGCGAGCAAAAACCAATTTTACCATTAGATGGATCTCCTTTTTATTCTCCGAGGTTTCCCCCGTTTATCTATTCTATTCTACTAGATTTTTAGTGAAAAATCTAGTGGCGACCATAGAAAAGTGCAATTTCTCACAAAAAAGAGCCTGACGGCTCTGGTTTCTCTCCCATTAATTTTTCTGACAGTCGGGGCAAATGCCATAGACGGTCATCTGGGTCTTGGTGATCTGGTAGCCACTTTGACTCGCTGCTTCTTTGCGAAGATCTGGGACTTCAATGTCCACATCTGCGATACGGCCACATTTTTCACACACCACATTCAAATGGTCATGCCCCATGAAATCAAAATAGGTCGTGGTATCATTGCGAACCTTGATCTCAGAAACAACCCCCTCATCAATCAAAACCTTGATATTGTTGTAGACAGTTGCTAAACTCATGCTTGGAAACTGAGGCAATAAATCACGATAGATCTTCTCAGCGCTTGGATGTTCATGACTCGCCACTAAATAAGAAAGAACTGCTCTGCGGGTATCGGTAATCCGAATGCCCTTAGCACGCAAATTTTGCAAGACTTCTTCCACGCGCTCTTCTTCATGACGATGCAATGCGTTCACTATGATTCCCCCTTTCCAATATGATTTAATCGATTCGTTACCCTTATTATATCATGTTTCAAAATAAATCACTATTTAGAATGCTTTTAATTAAAAAAAATGTCCAGTGGACATTTTTTTCACGAGCCTGAAAATGGAAGAGCGAGTTTTTGTCCGGGGGACATTGATTCACGAGCCTGAAAATGAAAAAGCGAGTTCATGTCCGAGGGACATTGATTCACGAGCCCGAAATAGATTCATCTACTCTCAGCCGATCCAACTGGTCATCCAGCGCACGGTTCCTAGGATCATTTTGACCACGAGGATCATAAAGCAAAATTCCAGTACAAACCACAGCCCTTTCAATAGATACAAAATAGGTCGGATAAACAACAAGGCAAAGAGGCCTAAAATGAATCGCATGGTCTTTTCTCTCTTTCTTTTTTCCTATTATACCCTTATCCTATAGAGCTGTCCAACAAAAAAACCACCCTAGAAATCTAGGATGGCTTTTCAAAATGCAATTATTTAACTGCTTCTTTAAGAGCTTTACCAGCTTTGAATGCTGGAACTTTAGAAGCTGCGATTTTGATTTCTTTACCAGTTTGTGGGTTGCGACCTTTACGAGCTGCACGTTCACGAACTTCGAAGTTACCGAAACCGATCAATTGAACTTTTTCACCTTTTGAAAGGTATTCTGAAACTGCTGCGAATACAGCGTCAACAGCTGCTGCTGAATCTTTCTTAGTCAATTCTGTAGCTTCTGCCACTTTTGCGATCAAATCTTGTTTGTTAGCCATTTAACAAATCCTCCAATTTTTTTTAGGCTTTACGCCTTAACAGTACTATCATATCTAAAAAAAGCCTTTAGGTCAAGTACTAAACCTGTTTTTTTAAACATTTATTTAGCTTATTCGTAGCGCACCAAAACTGCAAATGCATTCTCACCTGTATGGGTTTGAATAATCGATCCAGTTTCGAGAACAGGGATCGCTTTTTCGACGAGTGATTGCAACTGAGCCTTCATTTCATTGGCCCACTCTGGTGTCCCTGCGTAAGAAATCCCGATCTCAGCCACCTTGCTGTGGGATAGTTTTTCTACTAATTCATCCAACCATTTCTTAAAGGTCTTGTTTCCACGTCCCTTGACGATTGGTTCCAATTGATGGTCCTTCATTTCCATTACCACACGGATGTTGAGAAGCGAGCTCAAAAGTCCGGTAACACGGCCAATCCGACCACCTTTAACTAGATTTTCCAAGGTAGATACGCCGATATACAACTCTGTCTTTTCTTTGACTTCTTCAATACGAGCTAAAACGGTGTCTAGATCTGCTCCTTCTTTAGCCAACTTAGCTGCCTCAACCACTTGGAACTTCATGGCTTGGTCTGTAAAGCCACTATCAATCACAGTTACTTCTGCCCCTGACAAGGTTGCCCCTTGACGAGCCGCCTCTACGGTTCCTGACAAGGCATGAGACATATGAATTGAAACGATATGAGCTCCATCTGCTGCTAGGTTTTCATAAATTTCCGCAAAGACTCCAACAGGTGGTTGGCTGGTCTTTGGAAGATTTTTGCTAGACTGCATTAAGCGCAAGAAGTCCCCTTCGCCCAACTCACTGTCGGAATAAAGGACTCCATCCACCATAACAGAAAGTGGCACAATGGTAATGCCATATTCTTCAACCACTTCAGGCTCAATTGTAATAGATGAGTCTGTAACTATTTTAATATTTGCCATATATTTCTATACTCTTCCTAAGAATGTTCTGTTTTCATTATATCAAAAAACACGGGGTTTTGCAGTGAAAGATATCCATTCCTGCTTCCTCAGTCGTCTGCGGCAGAAAAACCTGTATTATGAAGGACATGGTCATGGACGATGCCTTGATCATCCAAGAGCAATCCATGGAGGACTCCACCATAGACAGCGCCCCCATCGACGCCCATCTTCTGATCTGAAATCCAAAGATTTTCGGTACCGACCGGCTCATTGAGCAGTCCATAAACCGGCGTATGGCCAAAGACGATCCATTTTCCTGTATGATTCTCCGCTTCATGGAATGGTTTACGAATCCAGACTTTTTGGTAATCACTGGTTTCCCGCCAATTTTCAAGGGTTAGATCCACACCAGCGTGAACAAAGTAATAGGTCTCTGTCTCGTAGTCAAAGGGCAAACTGCGGATAAAGGCCACCAAGTCAGGGACGGCACTCTCTACGGCTTGTGCATCCGCAATGCCATCCACAGGAGCATCGAGCGGCCGGCCTAAAAGAGAGTTGATGGTCGTATCGCCACCATTTCTTCGATAGTGGTCATAACGCTCTTCTGGATTGTCCAACCAAGCTAAAAACATGTACTCGTGATTCCCAGAAAGGCAGACAGCTCCGTGGTGGTCTACGTAGTCTTTTACGATTTCAATCGATCGTTTGCTGTTTTCGCCTCGATCTATCAAATCCCCTAAAAAGACCAATTGAGCTTTTCCATCCCACTCTGTCATGAGCTCTTCTAGCATTTGTGCTTTTCCGTGAATATCCCCGACTACAAAGTATGTTGACATTGGTTCAAACCTTCTTTCTCTTAACTCTTGAGAAGTTGCTCTGCTTGTTGACGGGCAGCTTCCGTTAGATCCTCTCCTGCCAGCATCTTGGCAATTTCTTCGATTCGTTCTTCTCTATTGAGCAAACGCACAGTAGATACAGTTGAGTGTTCATCACTGATTTTCTCAATATAGAATTGATAATCTGCTGCAGCGATGACTTGAGGCAGGTGAGAAATAGCAAGCACTTGGCCATTTTGACCAATCTTATGAATTTTCGCTGCGATGGCTTGAGCCACGCGCCCAGAGACTCCTGTATCCACCTCGTCAAAGACAATACTGGTTTTTCCTTCTTTTCGAGAAAAAGCAGACTTAATGGCCAACATCAAGCGTGACAATTCTCCGCCAGATGCCACCTTGACAAGAGGTTTAAAGTCCTCACCTGGGTTGGTCGAAATGTAAAACTCGACGGCTTCATTTCCCTCCCGATTAAACTTAGCCTTGCTAAAACGCACTTGAAAACGCGCCTTGTCCATGTAGAGATCTGCCAATTCTTGCTGGATTTCATTTTCCAAAGCTTGGGCCAGGGCATGCCGCTGATCACTCAAATCTTGAGCCAAGGTGACCAAACTCTTTTCCAAACGTTTCAGTTCTTTTTCCAAATCCTCAGACGAGAGGTCACTTCCGGTGAGGAGGCTATATTCTTTGGTGATTTGCGCCAGGTATCCCAAGACGTCCTTGACTTGGCCACCATACTTGCGCGTGATAGAGTGGATCAAATCCAAACGTGATTCCACCTGCATGAGGCGATTGCCATCAAACTCCAGACCATCGACCACATCTTCTAAGCGCTTGGTAATATCCTCAAGGGCATAAAAGGTTTCAGATAACTGGCTTGAGAGCTCTTTGTAGCTGGGATCGTATTCTTCGATGCTTTCCAGATCATTCATGGCTGAGCGAACATTGGAGAGGCTCGAAAATTCTTCTGCATCCAGCATAGTATAGGCATTGGTTAGGGTATCTGCAATCATCTTGTGATTGAGCAGGCGTTGGCGTTCTTGCTCCAGACGCAGGTCCTCATCCACTTCCAAGGAAGCAGCCTCAATCTCTGCAGTTTGAAACTCCAACATCTCAATACGGGCCTTGTTTTCCTGCTGATTGCGCTGGAGTTCCATCACTTGTTTGCGCAGGCGTTTGTAATCTTCAAAGGTCTGACGATAAGCATCTTTAGTTTGGAAAAAGGCTGCATCCCCAAATTCATCCAGCATAGCGATATGCAATTGGGGCCGCATAAGTTCTTCCTGATCATGCTGGCCATGGATGTCCACCAAATGTTGCCCAACTGCCTTTAAGACAGACAAATTCACCATTTGTCCATTGATCCGGCTGACACTTCGTCCATTTTGCAAGATCTCTCGGCGAATGATCAATTCATCGGTCCACTCTAGTCCTTGCTCTTCAAAGAGAGCCGTCAAGTGACGATTGCTCTCAACGGTGAAGAGACCTTCGATTTCCGCTTTTGGGGCTCCGTGTCGAATGACATCCGTCGTTGCACGGCTTCCCAGCATCATGTTCATGGCATCGATGATGATGGATTTACCAGCACCTGTTTCCCCTGTCAGTACCGTCATTCCCTTTTCAAAATTTAAGGAAATCTCTTCGATAATGGCAAAGTTCTTAATCGAAATTTCTAATAGCATAGGCTCTTACCACCCAAAGATTGATTTGAGGATATTCTCTGCTTCTGGAGCTGAATAGGCGATCAGCAAGATTGTATCATCATCTGCGACAATACTAAAGATATGATCCTTATAAATCTCCCGCAAGCGCCGTTTAACTAAAGGAGCTGTCCCTGGAACCATGGTGAAATTGACATATTCTCCCATGCGACGATGAGACAAAATATTGCTTTCGATCATCCCGATCCCTTGGTGGTGCTTGCGTGGCAATTCATAGACATAAGTCATATCTTTCAGAGGACGTTTTACGATACCCAATTCTTTGATATCCCGTGATACTGTCGCTTGGGTTGCTGAGATTCCTTCTTCTTTCAAATGTTCGACGATTTCTTCTTGTGTCCCCACTTCATGATCGCGAATGAAGCGGCGAATTTTTTCTAATCTAATATTCTTACTCTTCATGTTTAAATTCCTTGTGTGCCCGCTCCACAACAGCCTCCAGCTGCTCTGTAGTTGGCTTTGTTTTCTCTTCTTTTTTTTCTAGATACATCAAAAATTCGATGTTGCCATGGCCTCCTTGGATAGGGGAATAATCTACTCCCATTACCGCAAAGCCATGTGTCCCTGCAAAAGCAGTGACCTTTTCAAGAACGGCTAAATGAATCTTAGGATCCTTAATGATCCCATTTTTCCCGATCTGTTCGCGTCCTGCCTCAAACTGAGGTTTGACCAAGGCCACGACTTGTCCATTATCTGCCAAAATCCGGTGAAGGGCTGGCAGAATCAAGTCCAAGGAAATAAAGCTGACATCGATACTCGCAAAGCTCGGTGTCGCTTCAAAATCATCTGGCTCGGCATAGCGGAAATTGAACTGCTCCATCGAGACCACCCGAGGATCATTGCGCAATTTCCAGGCCAACTGATTGGTCCCGACATCCACCGAAAAGACCTGGCTGGCTCCGTTTTGCAGCATGACATCTGTAAAGCCACCTGTAGAAGCCCCAATATCAATCGCAATTTTCCCCTCTACAGATAAACCAAATTGGTTCAGGGCTTTTTCTAATTTAAGACCTCCCCGGCTGACATATTTAAGCTTTTCGCCTTTTAATTTCAACTCGGTTGCTTCATCAATTTTTTCACCCGGTTTATCGAAGCGCTCACCATTGATAACGGCAACGACAAGACCTGCCATCACCCCTCTTTTGGCTTGTTCGCGGGTATCAAATAGGCCTTGTTTATAGGCTAATACATCCACTCTTTCCTTAGCCATCTATTCGTAATCCTTCTATTAATTTCTTGATCGCTCGCGGATCAAAGTCGCAAGTAGCTGTAATCTGATCCAACAAGTCCTCGCAAGCATCTAATTCGCTTGTCAGCAAAGCTTTTGATTCTTCCAATCCCAACAGAGCTGGATAGGTCGATTTTTCAGCCACTAAGTCCTTTTGAGGGGTCTTCCCCAAAGCCTCAAAATCAGCGACCAAATCCAAAATATCATCCCTCACTTGAAAAGCCAGGCCTAATTTTTTCCCGATTTTTTCTAAAAGCTGAGCAATGTCTGCTTGCAACTCTAAAATCAAACCAGCTGCGATGAAAGGATAGGCAAGGAGGCGTCCTGTCTTATTGGCATGGATAGTCTGCAACTCTGCTAATGTGAGCTGTTTGTGCTCCCCTTCCATATCAAGGACTTGGCCAGCTACCATTCCACGACTACCGGAAGCATCTGACAATTCAAGGATCAAAGAGACCTTGACCGCATCAGGAAGGGCACTGGCAGCAATCATCCCAAAGGGATCAAGAAAAAGCGCATCCCCTGCTAAAATCGCCAGGTCTTCTCCGAATTTCTTATGATTGGTCAATTGCCCCCGACGGTAATCATCATTGTCCATGGCTGGCAAATCATCGTGAATAAGGCTTCCTGTGTGGATCATCTCTAAAGCCCCTGCCACTTGAAAGTGAGCCTCCGTCAATTCCTGTCCAAAGGCCTCTAACAATTCTAGAAGAAGCAAGGGGCGCAGGCGTTTTCCTCCTGCCTGGATCGAATAAAGGACCGACTCCACTAAATGGGGGACAACAGATTTTTCCTCATAAAAAGAGCGAACTGCTTGCTCTACTCTATTTCGTTTTTCTTCTTGTCTCATGCTAGATCCGCTTCAGTACCATCTGCTTGCATGACCTTGACCAGGGTTTTCTCTGCTTGATCCAAGGTATCTTGCAATTCTTTTGATAACTTCATTCCTTTTTGGAATTCTGTGATGGCTTCTTCAAGAGCCACATCACCACTCTCTAATTTTTGGACAATGGCTTCCAAATCTGCTAAATTTTCTTCAAATTTCTTTTCTTTCGACATGTTTTACCTCTACTTCTAACTGGCCATCTCTCATGATGAGGGATAGCGGATCCCCTTCTGTTACTTTTGCAACGGAATCTAGGACCTGATCTCCTTTCTTGACCATGGCATAGCCACGCGCAATAATCCGACTGGTATCGAGCATCAAGAGGGCTTCTGATAAGCCTTGCACCTTGATCTTTTGCTCTTTTAGGACTTGTTCCACTCGGCTGGTTAAGATTCTCTTATCTTGGAGCAGGCGATCTTGGTAGCGCTCGATGCGATGCAAAGGAGACATGGCTTCTAGGCGATGACGCAGACCTTGCAGCTGATTGGCCCCTTGCCCATAAGCATCTCGCATCCCTTGTTTCAAGCGCAATTGCAACTGATCAATCTTTTGCAGGTAGCCATCATAGAGTCTTTCAGGCTGTCTAAAAATAACCGATTGACTTAATTTTGCCAAGCGTTCACGATTATAGGCCAAGCGATTGGACATAGCTGTTGCCATGCGATTTTCCTGCTTTTGTAAATGGGACAAGAGATCCAACTTCGTTACTGGAGTGGCCAATTCAGCAGCAGCTGTCGGAGTAGCGGCTCGTCGGTCTGCTACAAAATCGGCTAGAGTCGTATCTGTCTCATGTCCAACACTGGAGATAATCGGAATCCTCGATTCAAAAATGGCTCGCACCACTGCTTCTTCATTAAAGGCCCAAAGATCTTCAATTGAACCACCCCCACGACCGATAATCAAGACATCCAAATCATCCCGTTGGTTGGCTCTTTGAATATTAGCAACCACCTCACTAGATGCTCCTTCACCCTGAACCTTGGTCGGGTAGAGCACAATCTCTACACCAGGGAAGCGTCGGCTCACCGTTGTGATAATATCGCGAATCACGGCCCCACTTTGACTGGTGATGACCCCGATCTTTCTAGGAAATTGTGGCAGAGCTTGCTTCCACCGATCCTGAAAGAGCCCTTCTTCGGTCAACTTTTTCTTGAGTTGCTCAAATTGGATGGCCAAGGCCCCTACCCCATCTGGCTCAGCCTTTTCAATGACAATGGAATAACTCCCACTTGGCTCATAGAGCTGAATGCGACCGATGACGTTGATCTTCATGCCTTCTTCTAGCTCAAAACCAAAGCTTCGATAAACCCCAGCCCAGACCGTTGCCTGAATGACCGCTTTTTCATCCTTTAATGAAAAATACTGGTGGTTGGGACGTTTTCGGAAATTGGAGACCTGCCCTGTCAGATAAACCCTTTCCAAATAGGGATCCTTATCAAATTTTAATTTCAAATATTTGGTCAAACTTGATACGGATAAATAGTTGGACATAGGAACTCCTTTCTGCAGAATATGATCAAGTTTAATTATACCAAAAAACACCAAAAAAGGCTGGCAGACAAAGCGAAATCATGAATTTCCTTTCTCTACAGGCCTCATTTTATTCAAGTTGCTCTCTACTTGTCTGTTTGACACCAGCATCCTTAAAACTCAAGACCAAGTTGGAATACACAAAAAAGACAAGTCACAGTACTTGTCTTTTTATTCTTTAGGAGGCTATTGCTTTCCTATTTTTGATAGGTTTTTACGACCCAATCAACTCCTTCATCTGCCGTGAGGGTATAGACAGGATTCTCAGTCGTTTCATAAAAGGTCATCGAGAGAGTTTTACCATCCACGAATACTTCGATTGAGTTGGTATCGCGAATGATCAAAAAATGATGATCCTTTTCAGCATCCAACTGAATCCATCTCGATTGAAATGCTGGATTTTCTTTTCCAGAAATGGGGTGCCCAAATTGGTCTCGACTTAAGCTAAAGCGTTTTTGAGAGGCGTCGTAAACCAATTGCAAGACACTATCAGGATCGGTTTCATCGCCATATCCAAGGATAAAGGAGCGACCCGGTTTGGTATCTAGCTCAAACAAGGTTTGTTTCCCTCTCGCTGGGATCGTAATCTGATTGCCCTGAACAATGGTTTCTGATGCATGTTCTACAAGAAAGTGTTCTTTCACTGACTCAGGTAACTCCTGAACCAATCGTCCGTCTTTCAAGGACAATTTTCTTGGAAGAGTCATACTACCTGCCCACCCATGAGCTAAATCATGACTGGGGATAGACCGGTGCCACATTTGCATCCAGGCAACCATGTATCGTTCGCCATTTGGTCCTTGACTAGTTTGAGGGGCATAGAAATCCAAACCACCATCCAATTCATCATAAGAATCGACATGAAAGCGCCCTGTTTCCCAATTCATGTCACCGATAAAGGCAACCGTCGAATTTAAATTCCAGTATTTTTCTTGCTGCCTTTCCATTTCAATGGGAGACAGAATCAAGACCCATTTGCCATCTAAAGGGAAGAAATCAGGACACTCCCACATAATCCCTTGCCCTTTTTCACCTTCTAGAAGGACTGATGTAAAGTCCCAATCTACTAGATTACTTGATGCAAATAGGAGAATTTGACCTCTGTCATCTGGCGTCTTAGAAGCAACGACAGCGTAATAGCTTCCTTCGTATTCAAATACTTTAGGATCACGAAAATCTGCAATATCTGCGATCCCCTCAATATGTTGAGCATGGATCACTGGATTAGTAGGCAACTTTTCAAAGGTAATGCCATCTGTCGACACCGCAAGACACTGAGTCTCCTCGCGCTTTTCCTCATCGTCTACATGACCAGTATACAGCAAATAGAGCTTGTCATCTTTCACAATAGCACTACCTGAGAAACAACCATCCTTATCATAGCTTTCACTTGGTGCTATAGCTACTGGTAATTCTTCCCAATGGAGAAGATCTTTTGATTTGGCATGCCCCCAATGCATGGGACCCCAAACACTATCATAGGGATAGAATTGGTAAAACAAATGGTATTCCCCACGGAAATAAACAAAGCCATTTGGATCGTTCATCCAACCGATTGGAGGTAGCAAATGAAATGCTCCTCTATATTGCTGGTCAACCTTCTCCCTGTTTTCATCGATATACTGATTTGCTTTTCGAATGCTTTCCTTCATCTTTTTTACCTACTTCCTATTTTCAGTGCTGGTAACCTGATCTTTGTCGCTCCACTTCTTCATCCATTTGGGGATTTCTTGGCTGATGGTCGTCGGTAGAACCACATAAGCCTCCTTGCTCAAGTCTTCTGCAATGGCTGAATGGAGATAGGTCGCAACCGCCACACGCTCAAAGAGACTGACCTGTGGGAATTGACCCGCAAATCCTGCGATCATCCCTGCCAAGGTATCTCCCATGCCACCTGTTGCCTGATAGGGACCACCAACATCTAGCTGATAGCCTTCTACTTGCCCACTTGTCCAAATGCGGGTGTGTGGCCCTTTTTCTACAATGACAGTCCCTTGAGGAAAGTTCTGTACTGCTCTTCGACTCTTGTCTTCAGTCTGGCTTGCTAGATCAAGCCCTGACAGTTTTTCCCATTCTTTTTGATGAGGGGTAAAGACCAACTGAGCCTCTGGCAGGTCAAACTGAGAGGCTGCAAAAAGACTAATAGCTCCTCCATCTAATATCAAGACCTGCTGGCTAGAGACTTGTTCAAAAATCATGTGCAAGATCGCTTGGCTTTCTCTTGCTTCCTTTAAGCCCGGTCCTACGAGAATCACGCTGGCTTTTTTGAGCTGCTCACAAAGGAGTTCGTGATCTGCCAAATCAAAGCCCATAGCTTCAGGAAGATGGCTATGAAGGGCTGTCAGATTATCAGGATTTGTTGCAACAGTGACTAGACCCGCTCCACTGTGAACCGCAGCAAGCGCCGCCATAATGATGGCTCCCCCATAAGGGTAAGTCCCTCCAATCAAGAGCAGGCGACCAAAATCTCCCTTATAAGAATTCGCCTCTCGCTTCACAATGACACGCTGGATCTCTTCTTTCTCAACTATTCTCATACCTTCCTCATTTCTAGCGAAAAAGGAGAAGCCACGACTCCCCCTCCATCTTTTATTTTCCTCTGAATTCTGCAAAGACTTGCAAGATCTTAGCAGCCACAGCTTGTGGTTGATTTTGTTTGGCTACCAATTGATCATCCGCATAAGGCCGAAGGGCTGGAAAATCACCAATCTGAACTGCATAAAGAGCTTTTTCAAAGAGCTCGATATCATTTTGATCATTGCCAAAAGCCACGAAATTCTCTCCACAGAGTTCTTCTACGGTTGTTGCTTTATGCGTATCTGCTGGATTGAGATAGATGCATTTTTCATGCGCATGATAGCGGATATGGGCCTTGTCTGTCTTTTCGATTCGCTCGATGATCTCATCCACGAGCTCCTCATGGCCACCCATATAGATCACAACCTTAATCGGATCTGTCAGCTCCTCTAACGAACGATACTGGGCTTTCTTGAGAGGGTCTACATTAGCAACAAAAGGAATCTTTTCCAAAATCTGTCCGCTATAATCAAAGGTATCATCCACAAAAAATGGTAGATTGTAATGACGACAAAAGCCAAGGACTTCCCGATACACATCTTTGTCCAATTGTTCCTCATATACTAATTGTCCCTGACGATAGGCCAATCCACCATTTAAGCCTATCACGAGTTGTTGACTCAATGGATCCCCTAAAAGGTCCAAGCAGTCCCGGTAAGAACGTGCAGAAGCAAAGGCAACTTCATGGCCAAATTCTTCTGCTCTCAATAAGACCTGTTTGATTTCATCATCGATTGTGACACCATCGAATGACAGGGTTCCATCTAAATCAAATACAAACTTCATCTTGTTCACACTTTCATTTTTTTAAGGCACGAACAGCTGCTTCGTAGGTCTGCTCCATCAGCATGGTGACGGTCATAGGACCAACTCCTCCTGGTACCGGGGTAATATGACTGGCCAAAGGGGCAACGGAGTCAAAATCGACATCCCCACACAATTTGCCATTCTCATCACGATTCATTCCGACGTCAATGACGACGGCACCTTCTTTCACGAAGTCTGCTGTTACAAATTTCGCACGACCGATCGCAACAACCAAGATATCTGCTCTTCTAGCAATTTTAGGCAGATGATGGGTCCGAGAATGGGTCAAGGTTACCGTCGCATTTTTGGCGAGGAGCAACTGCGCCATTGGTTTCCCAACGATATTGGAACGACCAATCACGACTGCTCGCTTCCCTTCTAGATCAATCCCATACTCTTTGAACATCTCCATGATGCCAGCAGGTGTTGAAGGGACCATGAGAGGATTTCCAGCCCACAAGCGTCCCATATTCAATGGATGAAAGCCATCCACATCTTTTGTCGGATCAATGGCTAAAAGGACTGCATCCGCATCGATATGCTTAGGCAGTGGCAACTGAACCAAAATCCCATGCCAAAGGGGATCTTGATTGTAGTGTTCGATCACTTCTAATAACTCAGCTTGGCTGATGCTTTCAGGAAGTCGTCTCACTTCACTCCGAAAGCCTGCCGCAATAGCAGAACGCTCTTTATTTCTTACATAGATTTTGCTAGCTGGATTATCTCCTACCACGATTACAACGAGGCCAGGCACAACTCCTGTCTCTTCTTTTAATCGTGCTGTTTTCTTCGCAATCTCACCCTGTAATTTTGTAGCGAGCGCCTTCCCATCAATGATTGTCGTCATGTCAATTCTCTTTCTAGTCAAGTAATGAAAATAGTCCTCTCTATTATAGCAGATTTCAACTCTCAAACCTAACTGTTCCTGCTTAGAATTTCTTATAGACGAAAACTATAACCAGATGGACAAAAAATGAGCTTGAGACCACCCCAAACTCATCCACTCAGCTACTTAGTAAAGTAATTCATAAATTTCCATTGCAATTAAATCAATGCTATCAAATGTATAGGTTTCACGCGCTTTAACATCACGAAGTGTAAAGGTTGAACCTTCTTCTTCATTGTGGTTATAGGCTACTTCAGCGACAACAACACCGTCACGTTCAAAATTACGTTTTAAGTTTCCACCGTCTTTTGTCATCGTCTCCAAACGGTTAATAATCCGTACTAAATGTGATTCCATTTTATTTCTCCTCTTTACTTTCTACTCTCCTATTTTATCATAAAAGAGAAAGCTCTTCCAATAAAAATTCACATTTTTCCATTGATTTACTCTCTTCTTCAATCCTTAGCGACATTCCGTAGCAAATTCTTGCAAACTTCTAGAATACTGATATAATGAAACTATAAATCTTTGACTATTTTTGACCTTTTAAAAATAGGCTCGTCTCTTGATGGAAAACCATCAAAAACCTACTGTGAGGTATGTATATGCTTTGTCAAAATTGTAAAATAAATGAATCAACCATCCATTTATATACAAATGTAAATGGACGTCAGCAGCAAGTAGACCTCTGTCAAAATTGCTATAAAATTATGAAAACAGACCCAAATAACAGCTTCTTGAAAGGCATGAGCCAACGGAGTCAACTCACTGGAGATCCTTTTGAAGATTTCTTCAATAACCTTGGAAACTTCCAAAGTCCGCAAGAACCTCAAACTCCTCCAACTCAATCCGGAGGCAGTTATGGAGGTGGCGGCTACGGCCAAAACAATAACCGTGGTGGTGGTCAAGACCCTCGTCAAGCACGCCCTCAAAAGCCAAAAGGTCTTTTAGAAGAGTTCGGCATCAATGTCACAGAGATTGCCCGCAAAGGGGATATTGACCCTGTCATTGGCCGTGATGAAGAAATTATCCGTGTCATCGAAATTCTCAACCGTCGAACCAAGAACAACCCGGTTCTGATTGGAGAACCCGGGGTCGGAAAAACTGCCGTTGTGGAAGGCCTGGCTCAAAAAATCGTTGATGGCGACGTTCCACATAAATTGCAAGGAAAAGAAGTCATCCGCTTAGACGTCGTCAGCCTCGTTCAGGGCACAGGCATCCGTGGTCAATTCGAAGAACGCATGCAAAAATTAATGGATGAAATTCGTCAACGCGAAGATGTGATTTTGTTCATCGACGAAATCCATGAAATTGTTGGCGCAGGATCAGCCGGCGAAGGCAATATGGACGCTGGAAATATCCTCAAACCAGCCTTGGCGCGTGGAGAACTCCAATTAGTTGGGGCTACTACCCTCAATGAATACCGTATCATTGAAAAAGATGCGGCCTTGGAACGTCGGATGCAGCCCGTTAAGGTCGATGAACCAACGGTTGAAGAGACCATCACTATCCTCAAGGGCATCCAGAAAAAATACGAAGACTACCACCACGTCCACTATACAGACGGGGCCATCGAAGCGGCAGCTATTCTGTCAAACCGCTACATCCAAGATCGCTTCCTGCCAGACAAGGCCATTGATTTGTTGGATGAAGCAGGGTCTAAGATGAACCTGACCCTAAACTTTGTAGATCCAAAAGTGATCGACCAGCGCTTGATTGAAGCGGAAAACCTCAAAGCTCAAGCAACCCGCGAAGAAGACTTTGAAAAAGCAGCCTACTTCCGTGACCAAATCGCGAAATACAAGGAAATGCAAGGTCAACATGTCACCGATCAGGAAACCCCTGTCATCAGCGAAAAAACGATTGAACACATCGTTGAACAAAAGACCAATATTCCTGTTGGTGATTTGAAAGAAAAAGAACAGTCTCAATTGATCAATCTGGCTTCTGATTTGAAAGCTCATGTGATTGGTCAAGACGATGCCGTAGATAAAATCGCGAAAGCCATTCGACGCAACCGTGTCGGCCTAGGATCGCCTAACCGTCCGATCGGAAGCTTCCTCTTTGTCGGACCTACCGGTGTCGGAAAGACCGAACTGTCTAAACAATTGGCGATCGAGCTCTTTGGCTCTGCAGACAATATGATCCGCTTTGATATGAGCGAATACATGGAAAAACATAGCGTAGCAAAACTAGTCGGAGCTCCTCCGGGCTATGTTGGCTACGATGAAGCTGGACAACTAACGGAAAAGGTCCGTCGCAATCCTTACTCCCTCGTGTTGTTGGATGAAGTGGAAAAAGCCCATCCAGATGTCATGCACATGTTCTTGCAAGTCTTAGATGATGGCCGTTTGACAGATGGTCAAGGCCGTACTGTCAGCTTTAAAGATACTATTATCATCATGACCTCTAATGCTGGAACCGGTAAAGCTGAGGCCAATGTTGGTTTTGGA
The DNA here is from genome assembly GCF_041431945.1 of Streptococcus sp. 27098_8_66. Lineage (NCBI taxonomy): Bacteria > Bacillati > Bacillota > Bacilli > Lactobacillales > Streptococcaceae > Streptococcus > Streptococcus sp. 27098_8_66. The sequence continues at coordinate 32,651 of NZ_JAPVYS010000013.1, forward strand.
GCTGCTCGCGAAGGTCGAACCAACTCTGTACTTGGAGAACTCGGGAACTTCTTTAGCCCTGAGTTCATGAACCGTTTTGATGGCATCATTGAATTCCAACCTCTATCAAAAGAAAACCTTCTTCAAATCGTTTCCCTCATGCTCGATGAAGTCAATCAACGTCTCGCACAAAATGAGATTCATCTGGATGTGACAGAGAAGGTCAAAGAAAAATTGGTCGATCTGGGTTACGATCCAAAAATGGGGGCCCGCCCACTCCGTCGTACCATCCAAGACCATATCGAAGATGCCATTACCGATTATTACCTGGAACATCCAAGTGAGAAACAACTCAAAGCCGCCATGACCAGCAATGGGAATATTAGCATCAAAGCTGTTCACAAGACGGCTGAAAAGAAGTCAGAATCATAATCAGTAAAGGTACATTCAGAGACTGGAAAATCCAGTCTCTTTCTTTTTTCCCTCCAGATTTTTGCTAAAAAATATGATATAATGATGAAAAAATAAGAAAAGAGAAAACCATGACCATTCCAAGTTTTGGTGAAAAAAAACAAGATGTGACCTACGTCAATCGCTATGGTGTCTACGCTGTTATTCCCAATAAGGACAAGGATCAGATCATCCTCGTTCAAGCTCCAAATGGGGCTTGGTTCTTGCCTGGCGGGGAAATCGAGGCAGGTGAAGATCACTTGCAAGCTCTGAAACGGGAACTGATCGAAGAATTAGGCTTTACCGCTGTTTTAGGGCAATACTATGGCCAAGCAGATGAGTATTTCTATTCCAGTCATCGCGACACCTACTACTACAATCCTGCCTATATTTATGAAGTAGTGGATTATACAGAGGCTCAAAAACCACTGGAAGATTTTAACAATCTTGCTTGGTTTCCTGTAGAGGAAGCTATTGAAAAACTCAAACGTGGCAGTCACAAATGGGGCATTGAACAGTGGAAAAATACCCACAAAAAATAAAGGAATTCTTTCACAAAAATTAAAAAAGTGCTATAATAAATGAAGATAGAGGTTAGGAGGAACTCATATGAAGCTCATTAATACCACAAATAGTCATGCTGCACTGGTCAAAAGCCAACTTGCCAGCACTGACGCCTTGCTTGTCGAGGTTTATTCCGCGGGCAATACCGATGTTGTTTTTACACAGGCCCCGACACACTATGAATTATTGATCAGTAACAAACACCGAGCTATTCGTGAAACTGAAGTAGAAAAAATTCGTGAGTTCTTTTTAAAACGTAAGATTGATCTTCAAATCATTGACCAATCCGCTATTAAAACCCTCTACTCCGATAAACTAATTGAAATTTCCTTTCCAATTACAAAGTAAGGCCAATTTGCCTTACTTTTTTTATTTCCTTAATGCATGAATCTATACACCATTTTAGCCATTAAAAAAGAAGTTCCTTTATGGAACTTCTTTTAATGTATTTTATTTAGCTTCAAATCCTTCTGCGACTGCGTCTGCAAAGTTCTCTTCGACGATGCTTGCACAGTGATCACAGATGGTTGCATGGTAGTGACGTTCAGCCGTTGTTGGATCGATGCGACGGCAACGCTCACAAACTTCACCAGCGGCACGTTCAACCGTGAAGGCTACATCTTCAAAGGTCACTGCACCTTCTGGAGCTGGGCCTTCTGCGATAATTAATTCAGAAACAATCAAGAGTTGAGCAACATTGCTATCAACAGCTCCAAGAAGTGTTTTCACAACTTCATTTGGATAAACTGTCAAATGAGCTTCAAGTGATTTACCGATCACTTTTTCATTCCGCGCTTCTTCCAAGGCTTTTTGAGCTTGACCACGGAAGTCCATGAAGGCTGACCAAGTATCCAAGATTTCTTCTTGGTTGGCAAACGTTTGAGCTTCTGGCAATTCTGACAACTGAACGAAGTCTTCTGCTTCAAACTCAAGATAGGACCAGATTTCTTCAGCAGTGTGAGGAAGAATTGGCGTCAAGAGTTTCGTGATTTTCACAAGGATATCATAGAAGACTGTTTGCATTTGACGGCGTTCAAGTGATTTTGCACCTTCAATATAGACAACATCTTTGGCAAAGTCAAGGTAGAAGGCAGACAAATCAACGTTAATAAAGTTAACTAGCGCCTTGTAGATCGTCAAGAATTCGAAGTTTTCATAAGCATCACGGATGGTCTTAACAAGTTGGTTAAAGCGAATGGTCATGTACTTGTCAACTGAACGAAGCTCGTCATAAACAACTGCATCCTCAGCTGGGTTAAAGTCAGAAGTGTTGGCAATCAAGAAACGAAGAGTATTCCGGATCTTACGGTAAGTCTCAGACACTTGGCTCAAGATATCCATTGAGATACGCACGTCATTACTTGAGTCTACACTAGTTACCCAGAGACGCAAGATTTCAGCACCAAATTGCTTTTCAACATCACTTGGAGCAATGGTATTTCCAAGAGATTTAGACATCTTCTCACCTTTCCCATCCAAAGCAAAACCTTGAGACAAGATTTGTTTGTATGGTGCAACACCATGGTTCGCCACAGATGTGATAAGAGATGAGTTGAACCAACCACGGTATTGGTCTGAACCTTCTAGGTAGAGATCCGCTGGATATTTGAGTTCAGGACGGTTAACGACAACCCCATTCCATGATGAACCTGAGTCAAACCAGACGTCCATGATATCTGTTTCTTTTGTAAATTCGCCATTTGGTGAACCTGGATGCGTAAATCCTTCTGGCAAGAGGTCTTTCGCTTCACGCTGCCACCAGATAATGGAACCATGCTCTTCAAAGAGTTGCGCTACATGTTCGATGGTTTCAGCCGTCATGATTGGTGTTCCATCTTCTGCATAGAAGATTGGAAGAGGCACACCCCAGGCACGTTGACGAGAGATGACCCAGTCACCACGGTCACGAATCATGTTGTAAAGACGGACTTTCCCCCATTCTGAGTGGAATTTAACTTTTTCAATTTCGTCCAAGATATCTTGACGGAATTTCGATACTGAGGCAAACCATTGTGGAACTGCACGCCAGATAATTGGTTTTTTCGTCCGCCAGTCAAATGGGTAGGAGTGAGAGATTTCTTCTTGAGCAAGGAGCAAATCGCCAAGTTTTTCGATAACCGTTGGAACAACCTTGTCATAGAACTGACCTGCAAAGTCAGGGCCAGCATTCTCCATCATGATTCCGCGTTCGTTAACAGTAACAGCAACTTCGAGACCATTGGCAATCCCTACATTGTAGTCATCCTCACCAAAACCAGGAGCAGTATGGACGATACCAGTACCTGAATCAAGGGTTACATGCTCACCAAGGATCACCAATTCATCCACTTCAGGATCCCATGGGTGTTCTGTAACGATATGGTTCAATTCTTTCCCTTGGTAAGTCGCAAGGACTTCAGCATTTTCCCAACCGAATTTTTCAGAAAGGCTTGGCAAGAGCTCAGATGCTACGACATACTTGCGGTCAGATCCAGCAGGTTTCACTACGACATAATCAAACTCTGCCCCCACCGTCAATCCACGAGAAGCTGTAACAGTAAATGGAGTTGTTGTCCAGACAACGATGTAAGTGTCTGTATCTAGGACACCCTTACCATCTTTAACCTTGTTCGCATAGTAAAGAGACGTTGATACCAAATCATGGTATTCAATCTCTGCTTCAGCAAGGGCTGACTCAGAAGACCAAGACCAGTAAACTGGCTTAGCCCCACGGTAGATATAGCCTTTATTGGCCATTTCACCAAAGACGCGGATTTGCGCTGCTTCATAGTCAGGCGTCAAGGTTACATAAGGATGCTCCCAATCACCTGAAACACCTAAGCGTTTAAAGTCTTCGCGTTGTTTATCTACTTGAGAAAGAGCGTATTCACGGCAGAGTTTCAGGTACTCAACCAAGTCCATTTCTTTACGTTTCACACCTTGTTTGGCCAAGACTTGCTCAATTGGCAAACCATGGGTATCCCAACCTGGAATATAAGGGGCGTAAAAGCCTGACATAGACTTAGAACGAACAATGATATCTTTTGAGATCTTGTTCATGGCATGCCCTACGTGAATATTTCCGTTAGCATAGGGAGGGCCATCATGAAGGGTAAAATGCGGTTTTCCTTCATTCAACTCTTGACGGCGTTGATACAATTTTGCATCTTCCCATTCTTTTTGCCAAACTGGTTCCTTCGTTGGAAGCCCAGCCCGCATTGGAAAAGCTGTTTTCCCAAGATTCAATGTTTCTTTGAGTTTCATTGTGTCTCCTTATTGATTTAAAAGCTATAAAAAAAACACGAGCATCCTAAAAAGGACGATTGCTCGTGGTACCACCTTTGTTCGAGAAGTCGCAAGCGACCTTCTCCTCTCATCCCGTAACGAGGGAAACGTCCGTTCTTACTCAAGGGTTCAGAACGAATACTGTAAAAGGATCATCCATTAAGAGGGAGTGCAGATCTTCCACCATCATCTGCTCGCTAGACCTATCATTAATGGACCTGTTTTTACAAAATTATAAAATATTGACAGATTCACGATTTGCATCATCTTCAGGTTGAACAGTTTCTTCAACCTCAACGACTTCCTCATTTTCATGACGAGTGTGCTCTGCTTCTTCTAAAGCGGATTGAACTTTTTCATTCAAACCTTCAAACGCTTGTGTTGCACCCAATTCTAAATTAGCAGCTTCGATTCGTTTTTGCAATTCTTCGATTTCAGCTGGAGAGAATTGACGAGTCAAATCAATGTTATCATCTTCTGCATGATGATGGTGAACTGATTCACCCAAAGCTTTCTCCACAATTTCACGGAAAGCTTCATCACTTGTTTGAATGTACATAGCTGTTGGACGAAGAATTTCATCCCATTCAGGTGTATCGATAATACTCAATTGGCTTTCGATTGTTGATTTCAAACGTTGATGGAAGACGCGTGTCTTGTTCTTCAATTCCTCTGTTTCAACGGCAACCTTCTTGGCATTATCCGTTGCATGACGAAGGATTTCATTTGCTTTTTGTTTTGCTTCATCTACTAAGTGCTGTGCATCTTGTTCAGCTTGACGAACAATATTTTCAGAACGTTCGTTAGCTGCTTGTTTCACACGTTCCGCAGTATCTTGTGCAATCAAAACAGATTGACTCAATGAATCTTTCATTTCATCAAAATAGTTTAAGCGTTCTTCAAGAGCTTGAATTTTTGCTTCTTGATCATGATTTAAACGAACAAGATCTTCATAATCGCGAACAACGATATCTAGGAATTCTTCTACTTCGTTCGCATCATACCCTCTAAATTTAACGCCAAAAGTTTTATCTTTAATTTCTAAAGCAGTAAGAGCCATAACTCCTCCTCATTTTTTACTTAAGAGTACTTCAACAGTTACTTTATATTTTCCACTCTTTGAAATACCATTTTCAGAAACAATTTTAAGACGCCCAAAGCGTCGGACACTGACTAAATCATTCAGACCTACAGAATAGCTAACATTGGAAGTAGTCGCATAGTTAACTTTCACTAGACCAGAACTAATCAACTGACTAGCTTGTGAGCGCGAAAGCTTGAAGGTCCCAGCAATCACCTTATCTAACCGATAACTCGACACGAGAATATCTCGCTGCTGGCTTTCTTCCTCTACGATCATTTGTTCAGATAGAGGAACTTCCCTCAGCTTAACAGGTACCCGAGAAATTTTCTGGATGTGATCCATGAAATAGTGAACAAAACGCTGTTCAACAAATACTTGGATCTTTCCATCACTCGTCAGAATATCTCCAAAGGACTTGCGCTCCACACCTAATTGGTGAACAATGGTCCCCAGTACCTGGGAATGGGTCAAGTGATGAAATTTTGAAGCATAGACCATTTCCAATAAGGCCAGATCAAAGTCACTTGGATCTAATTGGTAATAATCTGAAGCAACAATAACCTTAGCATACTCCATTTTCTGCTCATCACTGGAAGCAAAGACCTGTAACTGGTAGCTTGCCGCGACATTTCGTAAAATAGTGACCTGATGAGGGTTTAAAAAACCCGTCACCTCAACAGAATAGCGTTTCACCACTCTTTCAGACAATTCAATACAGCGATCAATGAATTCGTGATCTTCGCGATTGAAATGTTGGTAAATCTCTGTCTGTCCCATCGTATTCTATCCAATCAAAAGTAGGAACAAGCGGGCTAATAACTGATTCATCAAGTTCAAGACTAAAAGTGCTACTAGAACTGTAAAATCCAAGCCCCCAAACTGCAATGGTAACTTTCTAAAAAGGCTCAAAAATGGTTCAACTAGGCGGTGAACCATTTGTCCAAGAGTACTCTGAGGTGCCCCAGGGAACCAAGATAGTAAGGCATAGATGACAAGAATGATGGAATAGATTTGAATGATATTTGATAAGTATTGAAAGATAACCATCTTAACGATTACGTTTCATATCATAGTCAAATTCTGTCACTTCCACATCATTTGGAAGGCGGATATCTTCAATGTTAACGACTACATTAATTGGAGTCAACAAGTACATGGTACTTGCAACACGACGAAGATTTCCTGCTAAAACATAACGAGCCCCATCCAAATAATCTAAACAACGACGTGCTTGTACTTCAGTCATATATTGGAAGTCAATCAAGATACTCTCATTAGATAGTAATAGATCAACAATTTCAGTCGCTTCCTCGTATTTGCGGGGATAGCGTACATCAATGGTAATCTTTTCATCTGTATTCGCACGATTGGCAGCCAATTCACGTTGACGTTCATGCAAGCGAGTAATATTCTCAGATGTATTTTTCGTTGTTGAAACAGGTTCCTTCACTGCCGCTGTAGACACTGGATTCGTAACAGGTGCGACAGGAGTCGGTTTTGGTTTTACTGGTTCTCTTTGACTAATCTGCGGACGTGGAGAAGTCACTTGAGGAGTCGGCTGTGGCTGTGGAACTGGTTGTGTTTCCGCCCCAGCTGCTTTTGCCTCATGAACTTCTACTTCTTCACCGTCTTCTGTGAAGTAGTCAATAAAGTTGTTAAATTTATCTTTTAATGACATAGTTCTTTCCTATTTAAAAAATGATGTCCCAATTCTAACATAAGTCGCTCCGTTCGCAATGGCTACTTCAAAGTCACGACTCATACCCATACTTAGTTCTGAAAAAGGCATATTTTTTAATTGTTTCTTTTCTAGTTGTTTCTGAAGTTGGTGAGTTTTTGAAAAAATATCCTGCAACTCTTCTTGACTAGCCTCAAAAGGAGCCATCGTCATTAAACCAACAATTTCAATTTTGTCCAGCTGTGCGATTTCCGCTAAAACATCATCCAGTTCATCGGGTGCAAATCCATGCTTACTTTCTTCACCAGAAATGTTCACTTGGAGGAAACACTTGATTGGGTGTTCTGCTCGCTTTTGAATTTCTTGAGCCAGCTTCACCGAATCCAAGGCATGAAAGTAATCGACGAGATTGATCACGTCTTTTACTTTCCGCCGTTGGAGGCTCCCAATCAAGTGCCAAGTGAGGTCATACTCTTTTAAAGCTTGATACTTTTCTAGGAATTTATCGACACGATTTTCACCGATATGTTGGATACCTGTTTTCACCAGTGCTTCTGTTGTAGCAACATCCACATACTTGGTGACAGCTATCACATTAACTTGATCTTGACGGTTAGCTTTGTTTCTTGCTGTTTCTACTTGTTGCCGAACAAGATCAGCATTCTCTACCAGATTCATGATTAACGATTCCGGAAGAATGGTGGTGTTTCCAATTCATCATCATCTGAAGATGAATCTACGTAACGATCAACTTGATGTGTTGATGTTGGTTCAGTTTGGCGAACGATATTCTCACGACGAATATCCCAATCACCAAAGGCTGAGCCACGGTTTGGTTCTACCGCTGGACGACTTGGAGTTGTTGGCAATTCAACATCTTGTTTCAAATCAAATTCACGGTCAAATGGTGCAGCTTGTGGACGTTGTTCACGTGGTCCTGTTTTATAAGGACGTTGTGAGGAAGCAATTCCGCTAACGCGTTCTACCTTGTCTTGACGGACACCAGTTGCAACAACTGTCACGCGGATTTCATCTTTAAGAGATTCATCAATAGATGTACCCAACCAGATGTTCACTCCGTGACCTGCAGCTTGGTTCACAATTTCTGAAGCTTCTTCAGCTTCGATCAATGTCATATCCAAACCACCTGTTACGTTGACGATCACGTCTTCTGCACCATCAATTGTAGTTTCAAGAAGTGGAGAGTAAATTGCTTTACGAGCCGCTTCGATAACGCGTTCTTCACCGCTACCAACACCAATACCCATGAGGGCATTTCCTTTGTTTTCCATAACGGTCTTCACATCTGCAAAGTCAAGGTTGATCAATCCAGGACTTGTGATCAAGTCAGTGATCCCTTGAACACCTTGACGAAGAACGTTATCTGCTTCACTCAAAGCTTCAAGAAGCGGTGTCTTCTTGTCTACAATTTCAAGCAAGTTGTTATTAGAAATAATCAACAAGGTATCTACATGCTCGCGAAGTTCGTTGATCCCTTCAATAGCAAAGTTGCCACGTTTTGAACCTTCAAACCCGAATGGACGAGTCACAACGGCTACTGTCAAAGCACCTACAGCTTTGGCAATACGAGCAATGACTGGTGCAGCACCTGTACCAGATCCTCCACCCATCCCTGCAGTGATGAAGACCATATCTGCACCTTGCAAAGCTTCTGTTAATACTTCTTCGCTTTCTTCAGCCGCCTTACGACCAACTTCAGGTTGACCTCCAGCACCCAATCCACGAGTCAATTTTGGACCCAATTGGATAACTGTTTCAGCTTTTGCACTTGAAAGTGCTTGAACATCTGTATTAGCTGCGATGAATTCTACACCGGCAACGCCTTCGTCAATCATACGATTGATGGCGTTTCCGCCACCGCCACCGACACCGATTACTTTAATTACTGCACCTTGTGCCGCTGCTGTGTCAAATGAAAATGTCATAAATACTTACACTCCTTAATCAAACATATTACCGATCAAATTTTTCATTCGGTCTGTGAATGTAGTTTTTGGTTCTTGTTTGCTATCATTGCTTGCTGCTGGAATTCCTTGAGCATCCACTGGAGATTCAATCTTCTCAGCATTGTATGCAGGTACTACCGGTTGTGCTGGAGCAGCAGGTTGTGGTTGTACTTGTGGTTGCACAGGACGATCAAATTGAATCGGTTGTTGACGCAAGACTTCGTCTCCATGAACCGCAGCTTGAGCAATAATATCCACATCTGTCAAATTGCCTGCATATTCAGACAAGCTAATCACATGGGCAAAAGCTGGATTGCGAATTCCAATTTGATTTGGAACAAACAATTTCACATTTACACCAAAGACTTCTTGAGCCAATTCTTCAACACCAGGAAGGATCGCACCTCCACCGATAATCACAATACCACCAGGAAGATCCAACAGATGCCTTCTCTCAAGGTCTTGCTTGATTTGCTCAAAGATGTGTTTAATACGTGCTGAAATGATTTCAGCTAAGTACTTCTCTGTAACTTCAACCGGCTCTACTTCACCGATGACTTCTACATGGAAGACTTCGTTCCCAGCAGATGGTACATAAGCTTCACCGTAGTTGAACTTCAAGCCTTCTGCCAACTTTTGAGAAGTCTTCAATACTTTAGAAATATCTTTGGTAACGTAATCGCCACCTTCTTGGTAGATATTTGTAAATTGAAGTTCTTGATTTCGAACAGATGCCACTGTTGTTTGGCCACCACCTAGATCAATCACCGTTGCTCCGAATTCACGTTCACCTTCGTTCAAGACTGTTTTGATCATAGCAAGTGGGGAAATGATGATATTTTCAACTTGCAAGCCTGCACGTTCAACGGTTTTACGCAAATTGTGCAAGATTGTACGAGGTCCTGTATAAAGAAGGCCACGCATTTCAAGTCGGATCCCCATCATTCCGCGTGGATCACGGATTCCTTGGAAACCATCAACTGTGAATTCCTCAGGAATGAAGGTGATTACTTCACGATCCGGTGTCATGCTTTTTGTGAGTGCAGATTTGACAACATTTTCAACATCTGCATCTGTGATTTCTTTTGAATCACTTGTGACTGGAATCATTCCTTGAGTTGCTTCGATTTGTAGTAAGTTTGCAGGCAACCCAACATTGACTAGATTGATTGAAATCCCTGCTTTTTCTTCAGCTTGGCTGATTGCATTTTTAATTGCATTTGAAGCAGCTTCGATATCTACTATAATTCCATCTTTGACGCCAGCACTTTTTGCATTGCTGACTCCAATTACATTCATTTCTCCATTGACATGTTCTGCCACCAATACTTTTATTGAACTAGTACCGATATCTAAACCTGTAAAAAAGCCGTCTCTAGCCATTACACCAGTCCTCTCTCTTTATTTGTTTTCACTTTACATCTATTTATAGCCCTTTTAGTTGGAACTATCCAAACTTCATTATATCACAAAGAAGCCTAAAATGGACATTTTTTCTTCAATTATTTGAGATAATTTATGGGCTTTACTCATTCCCAGAAGAATTCTCTCTTTCTGGATTCTGTTCTTGGCTTGCTTCCTCAGAATGTTCTTCTTGATTTTCTGTACTTTCAGCCTTTTCTTTTTCAGCTTGCTCTTTGGCATCTGCAATGGATTGTTCACTATAGCTGAAAACTCCAGCTTCCATATCGATAGTCGAATCATCATCTAATTGCTTGCTGATAGCCTTATAATAAGGAAGCTTGCGGGTAATTTGGGAAACAGGCACCAAGATTTTATTATTGTTTTTCATGGTAATGGTCACCAGATCCTTGGTGACCTTGCTCGGTGTCAGATCAACCGAAACAATTTTATCCGTAATGGAAGAAGAAATAGACTTCATTTCTTGGACAAATTGTCTAACCAATTCTCGATCTGAGAATTTCAAGCTAATATAGGAGGACGGCAATTCCGAAGCTGGAGTTACTGTCTCCACCACTTCTCCATTTTCCAATACTGGATAGTGGTCTTCTCCGGTCACATAATAGGCAACCACTTTGTGTTCTACGACATTGACTTTAAAGGTCACTGGGAATTGATAATTCATGTGAATCTCTTTGATCCATGGACTAGCCGTTTTCATATTTTGTTCATAGACCGATTTATGAAGGAAGGTCGTCAGAGTATAATCTTCTTCTTTGATGTGACTTTGTTCATACAATTGTTTCTGATCAACCGCTTTGTTCCCTGAAAATTCAATCACTTTCTGTGTGGATAAGGGGCTTAAAAAATAGATTGAGAGAAGCGCGACGATCGAGCTGATGCCGATAACAGGAAGGGCACGATAGATATGACGTTTTGCCACTGCCGGTTCCTTCTTTGGCTTTTTCGTCCTCAAGCGTTCAAATAATGAAGGCTTTTTCTCTTGCTTCTCTGAAGGATCTAGCTCCTCTATAGCCGGATCGTCCTCTTCTCCTTCTGAACTTTCTCCATCTGCTTCTGAATTCTCTTCGACCTCAGATTCATCTTCCTCTTCAGACTCTTTTATTTCGTCAGATTCTTCCTCTGAGACAGAAGCTGTCTCTTTTTCTGAAAGGTCTTCGTCTTCTTTTGCTTCTTCGCTTTCAGTTTCCTCTGTTTCGGCTTCTTTCGCTTTTTCAAGCGCTTTTTTTTCTAAATATTCTTTGTTTCTTTTTTGCCAGGCTGACAATTCTGTAATTTTGTCATCCGTTGGCGTTTTTTTATTGTCGTCCGTCATCTTTTCCCTTACTGATATCTTTTTGAAGCAGGCCATAAAAATCGTCTAGTGAAAGGAGTTCTGTAGATTTTTCCATTGCTTGGTGGTAGACTCGGCTTTGCTTCAACATTTCTTGAATGGTTTCATTAAAGGTTTCGAGTGTCAATTGATCTTCCTGCAATTGCTCTGCATAACCTTTATCCACAAAATATTGGGCATTTTCAATCTGATCGCCACGGCTGGCTTCTTTTCCTAGTGGTACTATCAAATGGAGTTTGTTCATAGCTAAGAGTTCAAATAAGGTATTGGCTCCACCTCTAGTCACCACTATATCAGCCTTCTGGAGCATGGGCAAATACTGATCCGTTACATAATCCACTCGATACAAACCGCCCTCAGCCTGATTCAATGTTGAATCGCCTGTCAAATTGATGATATTGTAGTGCTGCAAGAGGTCTGCTTGATACTCTGTCACAAATTCATTAAAAACACGCGCACCAGCTGATCCTCCGACAAAGAGAAGAGTCGGCAACTCTTTTCGAAAACCTTTTGTTTTTTCTTCTAAAACTTCTGAAGTCGGCGGAATATGATCTGTGACCTTGGTTACTGCACCGATATGCTCACTCTTTGTCAAACCATGTGCTTGCTCAAAAGTCGTGTACATCTTGGTGGCGAATTTATAAGCAATTTTATTGGCCAATCCCATAGAAAGATCGGACTCATGGATATAGACAGGGACACGCGTGAGTCTAGCTGCGATCACTGGAGGCACCGAGACAAATCCCCCTTTTGAGAAGAGAACTTGTGGACGCACACGAAGCAGGATTGCAATGGACTGGAGCGTTCCCCAAGCTACCTTGAACACATCCATCATATTTTGGAAAGAGAAATAGCGACGCAATTTCCCCGTTGCAATTGAATGGAAGCGTACGTCTAAGCCAGACTTTTTGATCTCTTGGTATTCGATTCCTTTTTTGTCTCCAATATAATGGACTTCCCATCCATCTTCGATAAATTTTGGAATCAAGAGGAGATTAAGGGTCACATGTCCCACGGTTCCCCCACCAGTAAACATTATTTTTTTCATCTTATTTCAACCTTTTTACTGTAGCAAGGAATTCATCCCCACGCACTTCAAAATTCGGATACATATCCCAGCTAGCATTGGCAGGACTTAGTAGGACAACATCGCCAGGGCTAGCCAAGTCGAAGGCTTTCTTTGTCGCATCTGCTACATCTGCCGCATCGACATAAGGGACGCCTGCTTTATCGGCTGCGCGTTTCACTCGAGGAGCTGATTCCCCGAGAATCACCATTTCCTTTAGGCCAGTAATGTGAGGCACTAATTCATCAAATTCATTGCCACGATCGAGCCCTCCTGCAATCAAGATCACCTTGCTGTTATCAAAACCAGAAAGGGCTTTTTGTGTCGCCAAAATATTGGTCGACTTACTGTCATTGTAGAATTTGACACCTTGAATTTCATCCACATATTGAAGACGGTGTTTCACTCCTCCAAAGGCTGACAAGGTTTCTTTAATGACCTCATTCTCCACACCACGGACTTTTGCAACAGCAATCGTTGCCAAGGCATTTTCTACATTGTGGCTTCCTGGAACACCCAGCTCATCCGCACGCATGACAGCTTCTCCCTTAAACTTGAGAAGTCCATCTTCCAAATAAGCACCGTCCACCTTTTCAATTGTAGAAAATGGAAGGACCCTTGCCTTGGTTTTTGTAGCCAGTTCCTTAGCCAAGTCTTGATTGAAGTTCAATACAATGACATCTTTTTCTGTCATATTCTTTTGAAGATTCCATTTGGCAGCTACATAATTTTCAAAAGAACCATGATAGTCGATATGGGTTGGCATGAGGTTGGTAATCACTGCAATCTCTGGATGGAAAGCTTCAATTCCCATCAATTGGAAAGAAGACAATTCCATGACCAGGACTTCCTTTTCGGTCGCTGTTTGTGCAACTTGACTAGCTGGAAAACCGATATTTCCAGACAATAGACCACCTTGACCGGCAGCTGTCAAGACTTCTCCGATCATGGTTGTCGTCGTCGTTTTTCCGTTTGATCCTGTAATCCCAATAATTGGCGCATCCGAAATCAGATAAGCCAATTCTACTTCAGTAAGGACTGGAATGCCTTTTTCAAGCGCTTTTTCGACCATCGGGTTCGAATAAGGGATCCCTGGATTTTTGACCATGACTGCAAAGTCTTCATCCAACAATTCCAGAGGGTGACCTCCTGTCACGACTTTAATCCCTTCTTCCAGTAAACTTTGTGCTGCTGGATTTTCTTCAAAAGGTTTGCCATCATTGACGGTCACAATCGCTCCTAAGCGATCCAACAAACGAGCAGCTGACTCGCCTGACTTAGCCAAACCCAACACAAGAACCTTTTTATTTTCAAATTGTTTCACAAATTTCATGATTTCTTCGCTCCATTTTTATCACTCTCTATTTTACCTTTTTTTAGCAAAATTAAAAAGCCCAAAGACAGAAAAAGAAACAACATCCGATTAAATCCATTCAACTGATGTTATTTCTCATTCTTATACCTCTATCTATTTCACTAACTGTTTAAGAGGCATTCCTAGTTTAATATTTAGTTTGTTACAAGGTTCTTTTGTTTTTTATGGAGTATAGACAGACTCCTCTAAACTCATTAGATTCCTTGAGATAAGCCTTGTAAATAGCTTGTTTCAGTTTCTGACAATCCTCAACTATACCCCATTCCTATATTGTCTAGACGATAGAGAACATCAAATCTACTCTGCTTAGATTTTTTTAAAGGTGTCCCTTGTAGAATCTATCTTTCATCAAAAGAAAAGTTGAGGTTAAAGGATATTGCAGGCATATAAGAGCTTTCAGGCATCATATATACATAGAACTTTGCTCTTGTATCATCCCATCGTTCATGATTGTTAAAGGCAACTAGATAATCCCATGAGTAGGGCAATTCATGTACATAGGTAGGATAACCTCAATCATCTAAGGCTAGATCAACAAAGAAAACGTAAACTATCACCATCGGATTCGACTTCTATTGTCCGAGTCAAATAACACCCACCGAAATGTAATAAGTGATTACTTACCGGTAGGTGTTGTCTATATTAGAAATGAAAGTTAAAGCTCCGTCTACTCTAACCCATCTTTCTTTTCTATATTTCTTGGCAAAAAATTTTAGGGATGATCAATAAGAAGCAAATCAGCGGAATCCGTCTCCCATTCTGTTTTTTCAGAGAGTGGAATCATAATCCGTTTTTTCACCTCTAAGGTTGCAGCATCAAATTCAACAATGGTCCCCATTTCTTTAGTGGAAGCTTTTGCTGGAGTCGCTAAGACTACGACCTTATCATCCGTATAACAAACTTTTTGGACTTTTAGACCTTTATCACTAAAAAGCTTGATAAAATCAGTTCCGGATAAATCTTTTTCAGAAACAAGTTTTAAGTCACTTGTATATTCTAGCAATCGATGATCTGATGTCACAAAGCGAAAGTGATTATGAATAGGATAAGCAGTGAGGACTCTCTCAGCTTCAAAGGTCTCTTCGCTTACTTCTAACGTCTCTGGATCAACACTTGTCAGGCTAATTTTATTTTTCTTTTCCTCTCGCTTTTTCTCATCATCAAAGCGAGTAAATTTAGGATTCCCAACGGTTATCACTTTCCCGTCTACCAATAAAAGTTCCTGAAAATCAGACTGAGACGAATCCTGCAACTCAATAAACTCAAATTCGTTCTTTTCCTCATCTAGGTAGAGAAAACTCATATCATCACCAACTAAATCAAATCCTGTAACAAAAATTTTTGAATTGACTTCGATTCCTTTATCAAGGCTCAGATCAACCTCTGGTGACACTACCTGCTTGTTTTTAGAGTTGGTGTAGCGGATGCGACTTCGCAACACACCTACCTTCCCATCCTCCACAGATAATCCTTCAATAGGCCCTTTCTGTCCCTCTGAAACAAATCGAACAGAATAGGTAGTCGAACCCATAGAGAAAATTTGACTTGGATAAACGAAATAAGTAGAAGGGGACTTGAACACCAAATGAGGTCTAGTTCCAAAAGAGTAGGCATAGAGTTCATTTCCTTTTTGGAAAAGCGTACCAACATTATACCCTTTTAGAGAATATTCTTTTTGTTCTCCTTTTTTGTCAATGAAAAAAATCTTCGTTAGGATATCCCTTTTGCCCTTTGGGCGATAGGAATAAAAGCTAACAGCATATTCATACTGTGAAAACTCGTCAGAAGATTTTTTTGGTATAGAGTTCCAACTACAAGATCCTAAGAGTAAAACACTAATCCCACCAAGAATCAGAAACAGATTTCTAATCATTTTTGATTTCATCTCTATTCCCTCCTTATTTCTTTCCTTTATTATACCCTTAGCACAATCAATTAGCAAACCGATCAAGGTGTGCTCCTTTTTCATTGTTTGAAGTACTTTTTGGCTCATACCAAAGAAAAAAGAGTTACAAAAGAGAAGAATTTCCCTTTTATAACTCTAACGATTTATATTGAGCTTCTACTGTTTCCGTTTTTTTAACTCGGTTGGTAATCTTGAAATATCCACCAAAGCCAGGTAGCCAACAAAGGCTAGTAAGGCGCCGACAAAAAACTCAGATGGTAGTTGGAATATCTGAAAAACAGCGAGACAGATTAATACGATAATCGAGACGATCAAAATAACCAATACCACACTATCTAACGTGCCACGAATGCTTTTTGGTGTCATAAAAAGGTAAAAAAGGAGAATCAAAATTCCTAAGATAAAATAGACCATTTTGTTTCTCCTTTCTTTCCGTATTATTCAGCAGCTGCTGATTTTTTCTTTTTATTTGCTTTTTCGCGTTCTGCTTTGTTCAAGATTTGTTTCCGCAAGCGGATAGATTCAGGCGTTACTTCCATGTACTCATCGTCGTTCAAGAACTCAAGAGATTCTTCCAAGGTCAAGATACGAGGAGTCTTGATAACCGCTGTTTGGTCCTTAGTAGCTGAACGAACGTTGGTCATTTGTTTGGCTTTCGTAATGTTTACGGTCAAGTCGTTCTCACGAGAGTTTTCCCCGATGATCATTCCTTCGTAAACTTCTGTACCTGGATTGACAAAGATCGTACCACGTTCTTCGATAGACATGATAGAGTATGTGGTTGCTTTTCCGTTATCGATTGAGACAAGAGCACCACGGTGACGTCCACCGATTTCTCCTGGAATCACTGGCAAGTATTGGTCAAAGGTGTGGTTCATGATTCCGTAACCACGTGTCATTGACAAGAACTCTGTTGAGTAGCCAATCAAACCACGAGCAGGAACTAGGAAGACCAAACGAGTTTGACCATTTCCTGTTGCAATCATATCCAACATTTCACCTTTACGTTCAGAAAGGCTTTGGATAACAGATCCTTGGTATTCTTCTGGTGTATCGATTTGCACGCGCTCAAATGGTTCACATTTAACACCATCGATTTCCTTGATGATAACTTCTGGACGAGATACTTGCAATTCGTATCCTTCACGACGCATGGTTTCGATCAAGATAGACAAGTGCAATTCCCCACGTCCTGAAACTGTCCATTTATCAGGTGAGTCAGTCGGGTCAACACGAAGAGAGACGTCTGTTTGCAATTCCGCTTGCAAGCGTTCTTCAACTTTACGAGAGGTCACCCATTTTCCTTCGCGACCAGCAAATGGTGAGTTGTTAACCAAGAAGGTCATTTGAAGCGTTGGTTCATCGATGTGAAGGATTGGAAGAGCTTCAACTGCGTCTGTCGGTGTGATCGTTTCTCCAACGAAGATATCTTCCATACCAGAGATAGCGATCAAATCACCCGCTTTAGCTTCTTGAATTTCACGACGTTCCAAACCAAAGAAACCAAAGAGTTTGGTAACACGGAAGTTCTTAGTCGTTCCATCCAATTTAGAAAGGGTTACTTGGTCCCCAACTTTTACAGTACCACGGAAGACACGTCCGATACCGATACGTCCAACGAAGTCGTTGTAATCAAGCAGGGATACTTGGAATTGAAGTGGCTCATCTGAGTTATCAACTGGGGCTGGGATGTGATCAATGATGGTATCAAAGATCGGTGCCATTGTGTGCTCTTGATCAGCTGGATCATCTGAAAGTGAAGAGGTTCCGTTGATCGCTGATGCATAAACAACTGGGAATTCCAATTGGTCGTCATCCGCACCCAATTCGATGAAGAGTTCAAGAACTTCGTCTACAACTTCTTCTGGACGAGCAGATGGTTTATCGATTTTGTTGACTACAACGATCGGAACAAGATCTTGTTCCAAGGCTTTTTTCAATACGAAACGCGTCTGAGGCATGGTTCCTTCATAGGCATCAACGACCAATACAACCCCATCGACCATTTTCATGATCCGTTCCACTTCTCCACCGAAGTCCGCGTGTCCTGGTGTGTCCATGATATTGATTCGAGTTCCGTTATAAGCAACGGCTGTATTTTTAGCAAGGATAGTGATCCCACGTTCTTTTTCAAGATCGTTTGAGTCCATTGCACGTTCTTGCAATTCTTTACGTTCATCCAAGGTGTGCGATTGTTTCAACAATTCGTCTACCAAGGTTGTTTTACCATGGTCAACGTGGGCAATGATCGCAACGTTACGAATATCTTCTCTTAATTTTGTCATGATTTCCTCTATAAAATTTTAAATAATATTTCTAACTGAACAATTATACCACAGTCCTATCTAAAAAACACAGTTCAGCTAGTTGTAAATGTTTTCATCTTCATTTCTTTTCTCCGACTCGATTTCCTTTTCTTTTCATGATACACTAATGATAAGACTTACAGAAAAAGAGGCTCCCATGAGATTAGATCAATTGATGGCAGACCATCAGTACTCTCGCAAAGACATCAAACAACTTCTGGCTCGAAGGCAAATCTTGGTCGATCACCTACCAGCTCAAAAGCTATCCCAAAACATCGACCCTGGACTCCAACAGATTCAAATAGGGGATCGGATCATTCAAGAACCGCGTCACCACTACTACATGCTCCACAAACCAATCGGGGCCGTGACCGCCAAAAGAGACGCCCACCATCCAACGGTGATCGAGCTAGTGGACCCCCAGCAAGAGTACCCAGACCTCTATCCTCTTGGTCGCCTCGATCGCGACACCAGTGGTCTGCTCCTCATCACAGATAATGGTCCCTTAGGCTTTCAACTGCTCCATCCTCAATACCATGTGGAGAAGGTCTATGAGGTAGAAGTCAATGGTCCGCTCTATGCAGCCCACATCGAGCAATTTCAGAATGGAATTTCATTCACAGACGGTCCTATCTGCAAGCCCGCCTCCTTAACCATTCTAGAAAGCACCCTCAGCTACAGCAAGGCCCAGATCCGGATCTCAGAAGGAAAATACCACCAAGTGAAAAAAATGTTTTTAGCCATAGGGGTCAAAGTAATGACCTTAAACCGCTTGTCTTTTGGTCCCTTCACCTTGGATCCTCAGTTAGCCCCTGGAGAAAGCCGACCTTTGAATGAGGTGGAGCTCACATGGGTCAAAGAGTCCCTTGAAAAAACGAGATAAAAAAGCTCTAACTACACAGCTGGTGCAGTTAGAGCTCTTTTTATTAAGCATCTTTTTTCACTTTCCCATTCCAAGAATCAAGACCATAAGACAAGACATAAATGTCTGTGTAGCCCTGTTTCTTAAGATAGAGAGCCGCATTGGTTACTCGAGAACTACGGCTATTCTCATAGAGCAAAATTGGTTTGTCTTTGCGCAAGGCTGCAAGACTCAATTTCAACTGAGTTGAAGGAATGTTGCGTGCTCCTAAAATATGCTTGGCATGAAACTCAGCTGGCTCTCGCAAGTCAATCAACTGACCTTTACGAATCAGCTCTTCAAAAGTAGCATTGTCCACAAATTTAGCAGCTTTACGGATGCGGAAATAATTAAACGCCATCCATCCAAATGCTCCTAAAACAACCAACCAAAAAATGATATTTCCCATCACTCTACCTCACTCTTTTTCAAAAATTCTAATTCTTGCTTGTGCTCTCTTCTTAAAACGGTATCGGCTTCTAAATAATCGAGCCGCTCCATCAGGCCTGCATCATAAAGACGTTGAAGCTCAATTTTCATCAATTCGATGTCATAGAGGCGCTTCCCTACGTAAATGATGATTCCAAAACGTTTTAAAAATTGTTGAACATCATACAGGTTTTTCATGTTCATTATTGTATCAAATTTAGAAAGGCTTTACAAGATTTTCAAGCAAATGATGAAATTTTCCGATTGCTTTACGAATAAATAAGTATGATCAACTTTTATTTTTTTACCATCGGTACTTGCATCGCCTCTTTTTTGGGACTAGTAGTCGATCGTTTTCCAAACCAATCCATTCTCACTCCTCGCAGTCATTGCGATCAATGCCAGCACGTCCTTGGAGTTTGGGACCTCATCCCTATCCTCTCGCAACTCCTGCATCGCTTTCGCTGTCGCTATTGTCATCAGATCTACCCATTTTGGTACTGCCTTTTTGAGGTCTGGAGTGGCCTGCTCTTTTTAGCCTGCGCCAATGGTTACCTTTCTCTGCCTCAACTTCTAACACTACTGGGAGCTGCCGTTTTAGCCATCTATGACCTTCGCTTTATGGAATACCCTTTATTCATCTGGTGCTGTCTCCATGCCCTGGTCCTCTTTTTATCCGGTAGTAATCTCCTCATGCTGGTCTTTTTACTCCTTGCGATCGGAGCTCACTTTTTCTTTATCGGAATGGGAGCAGGAGATTTTCTCTTACTAGCTACCTTTTCGCTAAGCTTTTCTTCTACCCAGATCCTCATTCTCATTCAGATCGCATCCATCTTAGGCATTCTCGTCTTTGCTCTCAAAAAAGAAAGAGACCGGATTCCCTTTGTTCCCTGTCTCTTTCTCAGTTATCACGCTTTACTGCTTTATACGATGTTTTGCAGATAAATTCTTTTTATTTTGCAGCCTTCGCTTCTAGATAATCGGCGATGGCAGCCACATCTTTATCCCCACGTCCGGAAACGTTGATGATAATGATCTTGTCTTTATCCAATTGTGGAGCACGTTTGACCGCTTCTGCAATCGCGTGTGAGCTTTCAATGGCTGGGAGGATCCCTTCTGTCTTACTGAGAAGAAGAAGAGCTTCTACTGCTTCATCATCTGTCGCTGCTACATATTTGACACGACCAGAATCTTTAAAGAAAGCATGCTCTGGACCAACCCCTGGGTAGTCCAAACCAGCAGAGATCGAGTACACTGGCGCTACTTTTCCATCTTCGCCAAAGACTGCATAGGTCTTCATCCCATCAACCACACCGATAGTCCCTTTGGTCATGGTCGCTGCGTGTTGATCGGTGTCCAAGCCATGTCCAGCTGCTTCTACCCCAACCAAGTCGACTTCCTCTTCTGCAACATACTCAGAAAAGGCACCGATGGCATTAGAGCCACCACCGACACAGGCAATCACATAATCCGGCAAACGGCCTTCTTTTTCCAAGATTTGACGTTTAGATTCTTCACTAATCACTTTTTGGAATTCATGCACAATGGTTGGGTAAGGGTGAGGGCCAACAGCAGAACCCAAAACGTAAAAGGCATCCAGATCCGCCATCCATGCTCCAAAGGCAGCATCAACGGCGTCTTTCAAGGTCTTAGTCCCGGTTTCAACCGCATGGACGGTTGCCCCCATCATTTCCATGCGGAAGACATTGAGACGTTGACGTTCAACGTCTTCTGCTCCCATGTAAACATCACAGGCCATACCGAACTTAGCTGCCGCAGCTGCTGTAGCTACACCGTGTTGACCAGCCCCTGTTTCAGCAATCACGCGCGTTTTGCCCATGCGTTTGGCCAAGAGGATTTGCCCCAAAACGTTATTCAATTTATGCGAACCTAGGTGATTCAAGTCTTCGCGCTTCAAATAAATTTTTGCCCCACCTAAATGTTCTGTCAAACTTTCCGCAAAGTAGAGCGGTGTTTCCCGACCAGAATAATCTTTCAAATAATGTTTGTATTCTGCAATAAATTCTGGATCATTTTTATACTGTTCAAAGGTTTCCTCTAATTGATTGAGCAAGTTTTGAATCGGTTCTGGTACGAAAGATCCACCAAATTGTCCGAAATAGCCTTTTGTTTCTGTCATGATTGTGTCCTCTTTTCTATATCTTTAATCCTGTTTATGATCTTTTTCTCTCGCGGGCCCTTTGAGCTGCAGTCTCATTGGGTTCCTTTGAGATACAAAAAACCTCACACAGAAAAATCTGTGTGAGGACGATTCGATACCGCGGTGCCACCTCAATTGTAGGAAGCTATTCTTTCTCCTACATCTCTGACCTGTCTAACAACAGGGTGCACGATAAGGTGTGCTCACCGAATTTTTATTGTTTCAAATTCATCATCATAAACACATCAGCCCATTTCAAGATTCACCACTGCTTGTTCGCAATCACCACAAGCTCCCTGGAAGTGAGAAAAATCTCTACTTTTCTGATGTCTTGAAGATATTATAGCTCCCGCTTCTGATTTTGTCAACAAAAATTTCAAAAAGACACTAAAATGTTCGGATTTTACATTTCACCATTTTTTGCTAGCAATCGTGCTCGGAAATACTGAAAGCCTAAATAAGCTAGATAAGCGCCTAAGGTATTGGTCCACAAATCATCTAGCTCAAAGACACGATTGGCATCAAACAAGAGATCTAACAGAACTTGGCTACATTCAATCCACAAGCTCATGGCAAAACCGAAGCACAAGACCCGTTTGCGACTCCTCAACCAGGGCCATAGCCAGAGAAGTTGAAAGACCAGCGGGCTTAACAAAAAGATATTGGCTATATTTTGGAGAATGACCTTAATGAGTTGGATGACACTGGTGATCTGACCAAGATTCATCACCGAATTAAGAGGAACCAGCAGGACGACGATGCGACCGAAATGTTGAATACCCGGTGTTTCCATACCCGGCTCTGGCTGTTGGGGCAAAAAACACATCAGACACAAAAGGATAAAATAGAAGAAGCTGCCACTCCGTAACAGCCTTCTTCCTCTTTTTGTTAGTTCTGTATGATCGATCAGCCCTTGTTTAAGGTTGCGCATGTTCAACAATCGCTTTCTCCCGATCCCGTTTCATGGTATTTGAACGCAATTGGCCACAGGCTGCATCAATATCCGTACCGTGCTCTTGACGCACTACACAGTTAACACCTTGTTTTTTCAAGGTATCATAGAAGGCCATGACCCGTTCTTTGGGACTCCGGCTATATTGGTCATGCTCACTGACAGGATTGTAAGGAATCAAGTTAACATAAGACAATTTCTTGATATTCTTGAGCAATTCTGCCAACTCTAAGGCTTGCTCGACCCCGTCATTGACTTCATTGAGCATGATGTACTCAAAGGTCACCCGACGGTTCGTAGTCTCAATATAGTATTCAATCGCCGCAAACAATTTTTCAATTGGAAAGGCCCGGTTGATCTTCATGATGCTAGAGCGCAAGTCATTGTTTGGAGCATGAAGAGACACTGCCAAATTGACTTGCACACCTTCATTTGCAAAGTCACGAATTTTATGAGCCAAACCAGAAGTTGACACGGTAATATGACGAGCACCAATCGCTAATCCCTTGTCATCGTTGACCGTCCGGATAAATTTCAAGACATTGTTATAGTTGTCAAATGGTTCTCCGATCCCCATGACAACGATATGACTGACCCGTTCATCTTGGCCACGTTCGTCAAAGTATTTTTGGACCAACATGATTTGAGACACGATTTCCCCATTGTTCAAATCGCGTTGTTTTTTGATCAAACCAGAAGCACAGAAGGTACAACCGATATTGCATCCGACCTGAGTCGTTACACAGACAGATAATCCATAGTGCTGACGCATCAAGACGGTTTCAATCAACATGCCGTCTGGCAATTCAAAAAGATACTTGACCGTTCCATCTGCTGACTCTTGCACGATCCGTTGCTTAAGTGGGTTGACGACAAATTGATCATTTAACTTTGCAATCAAATCCTTAGAAAGGTTGGTCATTTCTTCGAAAGACTGGACGCGTTTGCGATAGAGCCATTCCCAGATTTGTGCTGCACGGAATTTCTTTTCGCCGTTTTCTTCCGCCCAATCAATCATATCTTGGCGTGTTAAACTATAAATGGATGGTTTCATTCTTTCTTACTCCTCTTTTTGTCGAATCACAAAATGACGTTTGTTGTCTGTCTTCGTTGTCTTTTTAGTCTCAGCAGACGGTCTTGTTTTTTTCGAGTTTTTGGCTGGTTGTCCCTTGTCGCGTTCTCGTTTTTGGAAACGATCTTTTTGTTTGCGATTGCGCGAACGCTTCTTGGGCTCTCTTTCTTCTGATTGAGCTTTTTTGACCGGTGATTTCTTATCAAAAGAAGCACGATGAGGTTCCTTATTTTCAAGGACAAAATAAGCACAACCATAGCTACAATATTCTAACAAATAATCGTCTAAACGACTTAGTTTATCCATCGTTGCAACATCGCGCTCTTCCTTATAGAAGCCACGCAAGCGCAACTGCTCATTGCTCCAATCACCAACAATGTAATCAAACTTGGTTAAAATCTCAGAAAATCGCTGACCAAAAACAGTCGCATCAAAAGCTTCCTTCTCATTTTTCAAGAGCTCAAAGGAGAGGTTTTCTGAACGGATTTGGTCTCCTACCTGATGAAAGACAGGTCCAGGAAATTTATTGTAATTATATAATTCAGGGTCAATCTCTTTTCGCATAGTGTTCCTTCATCAAAATCTATTTACTGTAACACTTTATTTTATCATAAATTTGATGACTTGCGTCAGATTTGACTAGAAAAGAGTTGAAATTCCTTTGAGAGCAAAAAGAGAGTGGGATAGAAATCGGTAA
>NZ_JAPVYS010000014.1:0-46876 GCF_041431945.1 Streptococcus sp. 27098_8_66
TTTATTGTTCAGTTACTATAACTTGCGTTATAGCGCCCTGCACATTGGTTCGTCTTGTTCAGTTTTCAAAGGTCTTTGTCGCTCTCGCGCGACAACTATATTAGTATATCATGACCTACTCTTACTGTCAACACTTTTTTTAAAAAAATTTTATTTTATTGAAAGTTTTTTGAGGGTATCAAAAAAATCCTGTAATACGGGCTTTTCTATTAGTCAAGTTCTTTGTTGATGATTAGAAATTTTTCTTCTCCGTAGCCTCTTTTTATTAAACCTGATCTAGCTATGTCTATAAGATCTTTTGAAAAGGATTGAATGGCTTCTTTTTCCTTATCACTTAGAATTTTCTTTGAATATTTCTTTCTAAGTTTTCGATAGTCCTGTTCTTCATTTTTAAAAAATGGGCAATGTTCTAAATAATTTTCCATTTTTTCTAATTGTACAAATAAGCCTAGTTCAAAAGCTATCGGGGAAAAAGTGGTTTCTAATGGTTGTGTACAAACACTTCTAAATTCTACTGTCCCACGGGCAGTTAGATTCTGGAATTGGTAACTTCGATGCTGTTTTAGGTCTTCTTTTGCAGGTATGATGATTTTTTCGTTTCCATCAGTTGTATAGGCTGTGATTTCTTTTTGTTCTAGATAGTCTTTTACGCGAATAGGTTTAAAACAAAAGGATTTATCTTCTCTAGTTGCAGTAAAAACAGCTGTGCAAGCAAGATTATTAAAATACTCTTCTTCACTTTGGTAGTCCTTTGGATAAATCCCTACATTCTCCTTATAATAACCATGTAAGGATTCTTCCCAGAAAATATCTCTGGCAATTTTTGTATCCCAAGACTCTGCTGAAAATTCTGAGTTAGAAAACAAATATGCTTTTGCTGTTTCAATTTTATTAAATGCATTAATGATGCGAATATAGTTACCGCGCCTCACATCCAATTGAACCTGGTTTCCGCATATAAATGCTCCGTACGAAGGATAGGAGTGTGTCTTCATCCCTGTACCATTCATTGCAAGGAAAGCCATTAACATCTTGTATCGTTCGATTTTCACTGGGCTATTATCATTTTCTTTCCAAAAAGGATGGATTCCGTGCCCTTGAATTTCGTGATTATTTTCTTGTAAAATCGGTTGAATGATCTTCAAATAGTCCTCAAAACGTTTGGCCACCTCATTTATAGAACAAGCTCTCTCAAATGCAAATTCAATTGTATTGTAACTCAACTCAAATAGAATACGATCTTTAGAAGAGCAGTGAATCAATTGAATGGGATTTTGATTGTCATCTATTTTTTCAACTTCAAAATCTGATAAGTTTGCTAAGGTTCGAAAAAGATTTTTCGTCACCTCTATATTTGTTTTGTTTCCATTTGTTTCTACAATCGGAAACTCTAATTCAACTCCGACAAAGAGTTTCGAATCCTCTTTCATATTACTAAGGTACTTCTCTTTTAGTAATTTAATTGCTTGTTGTTTTGTCATTGAATCCTTTTTTCTTCTGTTGGAGATATGGGTTCCATTATATCATTTTTTGCTATTCTCGACTACTCATGAAAAGAAAGACAAAACGCCTGCTTACGAAATTGTTTTAAATTAAAGCAATTTCGTAAACAAGCGTCTACCATTCATTCAATATGATGAGTGTTCCCGCTGGGGAAAATCCCCAGCGGTAGACCAGAGCTAGACTAAGAATAACAGTGTATTCCATCATCATAACACTCAACAAAATTGATGATATTATACCAATTCGATGATAGCCATTGGCGCAGCATCACCACGACGTGGTTCAGTTTTAAGGATACGAGTATATCCACCATTGCGCTCAGCATAACGAGGTGCTAGTTCAGAGAACAATTTTTGAAGTGCAGTTGTTTCTGAGTATTTACCTGTTTCTTCATCAAAGTTTTGTGATGCAACTTCGTTACGTACGAATGCAGCAGCTTGACGACGTGCATGCAAATCACCACGTTTACCCAAAGTAATCATTTTTTCAACTGATTTACGGATTTCTTTCGCACGTGCTTCAGTTGTTACAATTGCTTCATTGATGATAAGATCTGTTGTCAAATCGCGAAGCATCGCTTTACGTTGTGAGCTAGTGCGTCCTAGTTTACGGTAAGCCATGTATTCCTCCTCTATTTATCGTTTTTTAACCCAAGGCCTAAGTCGGCAAGTTTGATTTTAACTTCTTCAAGACTCTTACGTCCCAAGTTACGAACTTTCATCATTTCTGCTTCTGATTTTTCAGTCAAATCGTAAACAGTATTAATGCCAGCACGTTTCAAACAGTTATATGAACGAACTGAAAGATCTAATTCTTCGATCGTACGTTCTAAAATGCGATCATCAGAAGTTGTATCTACTTCCTTCATAACATCTGTTGCAATAGCAATTTCAGTTAAGTTTGTGAATAGATTTAGGTGTTCTGTCAAAATACGGGCAGACAAACCTAAGGCATCTTCTGGAATAATTGTCCCATTTGTCAAAATTTCAAGGGTTAGCTTGTCAAAGCCATCGTTGCTACCAACGCGTGCTGGTTCAACTTGATAATTGACTTTTGTCACTGGCGTATAGATTGAATCTACAGCAAGTGTTCCCACTGGTGCATCATCTTTTTTGTTTTGATCAGCTGGAACATAGCCACGTCCACTGTTTACAGTAAGCGTTGCTTTCAACGATGCTCCTTCTCCGATTGTAAATAGATAATGATCAGGGTTTACAATTTCGATGTCACTATCCGTAAGAATGTCTCCAGCAGTTACTTCTGCAGGTCCTTCTACATCAAGTTCAATAATCTTTTCGTCTTGGACGTAAGATTTAACGGCGATTCCTTTAACGTTAAGAATAATTTGCATAACGTCTTCACGGACTCCTGGAACGGTATCAAATTCGTGGAGTACACCTTCAATGTTAATTGAAGTGACAGCTGCACCTGGAAGTGAAGCCAGAAGTACACGACGAAGTGAGTTTCCAAGTGTTGTACCATAGCCACGTTCAAGTGGTTCTACGACAAACACGCCATAATCTTTGTTTTCATCAATTTTTGTTATATTTGGTTTTTCAAACTCAATCATTTGCTATACTCCCTCTTAAACGAAAAGCTGTGTAATTGTTGATGATTATACACGGCGACGTTTTGGAGGACGAGCACCATTGTGTGGTACAGGAGTTACATCGCGGATTGCAGTTACTTCAAGACCAGCAGCAGCAAGTGCACGAATAGCAGACTCACGACCTGAACCAGGACCTTTAACAGATACTTCAACAGATTTAAGTCCATGTTCTTGAGCAGCCTTTGCAGCAGCTTCTGATGCCATTTGAGCAGCAAATGGTGTAGATTTACGAGAACCTTTAAATCCAAGTGCACCTGCAGATGACCAAGCGATTGCGTTACCATGCACATCAGTAATCATAACAATTGTGTTGTTAAATGTAGCGTGAATATGGGCAATACCAGATTCGATATTCTTTTTCACACGACGTTTACGTGTTGGTTTAGCCAAGATTTTTACCTCCTTATTTTATTTTATTTTTTCTTACCTGCAATCGCAACAGCTTTACCTTTACGAGTGCGAGCATTATTTTTAGTGTTTTGTCCACGAACTGGAAGTCCACGACGGTGACGGATACCACGGTATGAACCGATTTCCATCAAGCGTTTAATGTTCAAGTTTACTTCACGACGAAGGTCGCCTTCAACTTTGATTGCGTCAACTTCACGACGGATAGCATCTTCTTGATCTGGTGTAAGATCACGAACACGAATGTCTTCAGAAACGCCTGCAGCAGCAAGGATTTTCTTAGATGTTGGAAGTCCGATACCGTACACATAAGTCAATGAAATTACTACACGTTTGTCATTTGGAATGTCAACTCCAGCAATACGAGCCATGTTTTCTCCTTTCTATTTTATCCTTGACGTTGTTTGTGTTTTGGATTTGCTGGGCAAATTACCATAACACGACCATTACGACGAATTACTTTACAGTATTCGCAAATTGGTTTGACCGATGGTCTTACTTTCATTTTTATCCCTCCAAGTTTTTCGACTATTTAAAGCGGTATGTGATACGTCCACGTGTCAAATCATACGGACTCATCTCCACTGTAACACGATCTCCCGCTAAAATACGAATATAGTTTTTACGAATTTTACCAGAAACTGTTGCTAAAATCTGATGTCCATTTTCAAGTTCAACCGTAAACATAGCATTCGGCATCGTATCGACTACTTTGCCTTCTACTTCAATCACATCGTCTTTTGCCACGCAAAAGTACCTCCATAAATTTCGATTCATTCCTCTGAGCACAGAGGTAACAATTATAAGTCAGACTAACTAATTGTAACACTAGTTGTCCAATATTGCAAGCATGAAAAACGCTTTTATTTCAAATTTGACAAGACTTTTTCAATGTCTGAAAATACATCATTGATATCTTGGTTCCCTTGGATGTCATGTACGAGTCCTTTTGAACGATAAAATGCAATGATTGGTTCTCCTTGTGCAATATTGACGTCCAAACGACGTTTAACCGTTTCTGGTTTGTCATCTTCACGTTGGTAGAAATCATGACCTTGACAGTTATCACAAGTTCCTTCAACTTTTGTAGGATTAAATACTTTGTGGTAAGTTGCACCACAAGTACGGCAGATGAATCGACCACTCAAACGTTCTAATAAGCTTTCTGGGTTCACTTCAATGTTGATGACACCTTCTAACGTGATACCAAGATCTGACAAAGTTTGATCCAAGGCATGAGCTTGTTCAATTGTCCGTGGATAACCATCCAAAAGGAAACCTGTTTCTTTAATATCATCTTGAGCAAGGCGTTCTTTTACGATTCCATTGGTTACCTCATCTGGGACCAATTCACCCTTGTCAATGTATGATTTTGCAAGCACACCCATTTCAGTTTGGTTAGCCATCGCTGCGCGGAACATATCTCCAGTTGAGATGTGCGCTACGTGAAACTCTTCAACGATTTTAGCTGCTTGAGTTCCTTTACCTGCTCCAGGCAACCCCATAATTAAAAGATTCATGATGAATACTCCTTATTTTGTTTTTAAATGGAAGCAGGAGCGAATTCCTATTTCCATTTGAAAACAAAATAGAAGGCTGACAAAGTCAACCTTATTCTATTCTGTTGTTGTGTCCATAAATCCGACATACTTACGTTTTAATAAGTAGCCTTCTAATTGTTTCATTCCCTCAATACCTGTTGAAATAATGATTAACAAACTAGTTCCTCCAAGAGCAACTGCATCTGTCAAACCAAATAAATCTCGAGCTAGGATTGGAATGATGGTAATAAAGCCAAGGAATACTGATCCGACACTTGCTAAACGACGTAGCAAACGAGACATAAACTCTTCTGTCCCCTTACCAGGACGAACGCCTGGGATATAGGCACCACTCTTTTGAAGGTTTTCTGCCGTTTTTTCAGGATTGATCTGAACAAACGTGTAGAAGAAGGTGAAGAGAATGATCAATAAGGCATACATTGCAACACCAGTTGGTGTGTTTGTAGCCAACATGGCTTGAGCTGTTCTCACCCATCCTGCATTGTAACCCATAGCGCTAATCACTTGGAAAATTGCAGCAGGCGCTGCTGTAATCGAACTAGCGAAGATGACAGGAATAACTCCTGCTGGGTTTACTTTCAAAGGAAGGTAAGAACTTGATGGAGCTCCTTGTGCAATCTTTGTATATTGGATTGGAATCTTGTATTGTGCTTGCTCTACAAAGGTTGTAAAGTAAACAATAACCAAGACCGCAAGGATTAATACCCCGACAAAAATGAGGGAATTGGTCATTTGACCAGAACGAACGTTCACAAATGCATTTTCATAGATTTCTTTAATCATCTCAGGAATTGATGACACAATCCCCGCAAAGATAATCATTGAAACACCATTTCCGTATCCTTTATCTGTGATTTGTTCTCCAAGCCAAGTCACAATCATGGAACCGGTCGTCAGAATCGCACCGATTAATAGATAAGTCTTAGTATTTGGAGTTGCGACTAATTTCGCCTGAGACAAGGTGTGGAAGGTTGCTGTAATCCCGATGGATTGAACAAAGGCTAGAACCAAAGAAATATAGCGTGTTGCTTGGTTGAGCTTTCTTCGACCAACTTCCCCTTGTTTGCCCCATTCAACAAACTTAGGTAACAGATCCATTTGCAAAAGTTGAACGACGATCGAAGCTGTGATGTATGGGCTAACCCCTAATGCGAAAACTGAGAAGTTCCTCATGGCATTCCCAGAAACCAAACTGAGCATGTTCAAGAAGGACACATCTTGAAGGTTGTTCAGAATTTTCGCATTTACGCCAGGCACTGTAATCGTAGTTCCAATGCGGAAAACAAGAATGATAAAGATTGTAAACAAAATCTTTGATCGTACCTGTTTTACCTTAAAAGCATCTTTTAATAATTTAAAAAACATAGGTCACCTCACTTAGATGACTTCAACTGAACCACCCTTAGCAGTGATAGCTTCTTCAGCTGATTTAGAGAATTTAGCTGCTTTAACAGTCAACTTCTTAGTCAATTCTCCGTTACCAAGAATTTTGATACCTGATTTTTCAGCTTTTACAATTCCTGATTCTACAAGTTCTACTGGAGTTACTTCAGCACCATCTTCAAAGGCGTTCAATTGATCAAGGTTCACAATAGCATATTCTTTAGCGTTGATGTTTGTAAATCCACGTTTTGGAAGACGACGGAACAATGGAGTTTGTCCACCTTCAAAACCAAGACGTACACCGCCACCGCTACGAGCTTTTTGACCTTTTTGACCACGGCCAGAAGTTTTACCATTACCAGATGAAGTACCACGACCAACACGGTTGCGGACTTTACGTGAACCTGTAGCAGGTTGTAATTCATGAAGTTTCATTATTTATTTTCTCCTCTTTTGTAAATTGCTAACGCATGTAATCAGGAAAAGGTGTCCTAACTACAAACTCGCCTATACTTATATTTAGTTTTAGGGGATGAGAACCTCTCATACCCCTGAAAACTTTGTTTCTATTTTAAATATTTAAATAGATTATTTTACTTCTTCAACTGTTACCAAGTGAGATACAGCAGTGATCATACCACGTACCGCTGGGTTATCTTCTTTAATAACAGAGCTGTTCAATTTGCCAAGTCCAAGTGCTACAACAGTTTTACGTTGTGACGGGATGCGTCCGATTGGAGACTTAGTCAAAGTAATTTTAATTTGAGCCATTTGAATCTCCTTTCTTAAGCCAAGTCAGAAACTGAAATACCACGAAGGGCAGCAACTTCATCAGCGCGTTTCAATTGTGCCAAACCGTTAACAGTTGCACGAACGATGTTGATTGGAGTGTTTGATCCAAGTGATTTAGATGTAACATCTGCAATACCTGCCAATTCGACAACGGCACGAACTGCTCCACCTGCAGCAACCCCAGCCCCTTCGATAGCTGGTTTCAACAATACACGAGCTCCACCAAATACTGATGTTACTTCATGTGGAATTGTTGTTCCAACCATAGGAACTTCGATCAAGTTTTTCTTAGCATCTTCAACAGCCTTACGGATTGCTTCTGGAACTTCTTGAGCTTTACCAGTACCAAATCCAACACGGCCATTACGGTCACCAACAACTACAAGAGCTGCAAAACGAAGACGACGTCCACCTTTAACAACTTTTGTTACACGGTTGATGGCAACTACGCGTTCTTCAAGTTCAACTGCATTATCTTTAAATGCCATTTTCTAGTGTCCTCCTATTAGAATTTCAATCCGTTTTCACGAGCTGCATCAGCCAAAGCTTTAACACGTCCGTGATATAGATATCCACCGCGGTCGAACACCACTTCAGAAATACCTTTAGCAACTGCACGTTCAGCAACGAGTTTGCCGACAACAACGGCTTGTTCAGTTTTAGTTCCTTTTGAAACTTCTTTGTCAAGAGTTGAAGCGCTTGCGAGCGTTACACCCGCTACGTCATCAATTACTTGAGCGTAGATGCCTGTATTAGAACGGAATACGTTCAAACGTGGGCGATCAGCAGTTCCAGAGAGTTTTCCGCGAACGCGACGGTGGCGTTTTTGACGGATTTTGTTTTTATCTGGTTTCGAAATCACAATTTTCACCTCTTAATTTTAAAATCATGTGCTAAGCACTGAGTTGGTAAGATGAAGGTTGGTTGAAAAACAACCAAACTACATTATTTACCAGTTTTACCTTCTTTGCGGCGAACGTATTCACCAACATAACGGATCCCTTTACCTTTGTATGGTTCAGGTGAACGAAGGCTACGTACATAAGCAGCTGTTTGACCAACTACTTCTTTTGAAATTCCGCTAACAACAATTGTTGTTGGGTTTGGAAGTTCAAAAGTAATTCCTTCTGGAGCTTCAACTTCGTCTGGGTGTGATTTACCAACAGCCAAAACAAGTTTTGATCCTTGAAGTTGTGCACGGTATCCAACCCCGCGCATTTCAAGTTCTTTCTTGAATCCTTCTGATACACCAGTAACCATGTTGTTCAAAAGGGCACGAGTTGTTCCGTGGATTGTTTTCATTTCTTTTGAATCGTTTGGACGGTGAAGTGTTACTTCAGTACCTTCCACACGGATTTCAATATCTTTTGAGAACGTACGAGTAAGTTCTCCTTTAGGTCCTTTTACAGTTACAACGTTGTCATTGTTAGTGATTTCAACACCAGCAGGCAACACGATAACTTTATTACCAATACGTGACATGTTTTTTATTCTCCTGTTAAATTGTCAGACCTTTGCAGGCCAGTTTTCACGGGGTTTAAATCTTTTTGATTTAAAAGTTAATGTTTAGGTCTCAATTTCTAAGTGAATCGAGGCATTATCTCGCAGACATAACTTTGGGTTAGGCAAGAGACAATAACGAAGAGTCACAACGAAATTGGGAGCTAAATATTACCAAACGTAAGCGATAACTTCTCCACCGACGTTCTTTTGGCGTGCTTCTTTATCAGTAAGCAAACCTTCAGAAGTTGAAAGGATAGCAATTCCAAGTCCGTTAAGAACTTTTGGAAGATCTTCACGTTTTTTGTAAACACGCAAACCTGGTTTAGATACACGTTTCAAGTTTGTGATAACTTTTTCACCGTTTTGTCCGTATTTCAAGAATACACGGATGATGCCTTGTTTGTCATCTTCGATGAATTCAACGTTTTTTACAAAACCTTCGCGTTTAAGGATTTCAGCAATCCCTTTTTTGATGTTTGATGCAGGTACTTCAAGTACTTCGTGTTTTGCTTGGTTAGCGTTACGAATACGTGTAAGGAAGTCTGCGATTGGGTCAGTCATAACCATTATAATTTCTCCTCTTACTAGTAGTTTGCAAGTTGCACTTGCTAGTTAATGATTGAGCTAGGCTCAGAAAGTTTTGATACATACAAATGAGCATTTCTCATTTGAACACGAGCTACAACCTGGGCAAAAAAGATAGATTTGTCTTGGAGCAGAGCTCCTGCACCAAACCTCCTATTTTTGCTGGGGTTGTTACTCTCTTTGTATCATGCTATTACCAAGATGCTTTTGTGACACCTGGAATTTGACCTTTGTATGCCAATTCACGGAAGCAAACACGGCAAAGTTTAAACTTGCGGTAAACTGAGTGTGGACGTCCACAACGTTCACAGCGAGTGTATGCTTGAGTAGAGAACTTCGCTGGGCGTTTGTTCTTAGCAATCATAGATTTTTTAGCCATTAGTTTTACCTCCTATATTATTTTGCAAACGGCATACCGAGGCCAGTAAGCAATGCACGTGATTCTTCGTCTGTGTTCGCTGTAGTTACGATTACGATATCCAAACCACGAGTTTTATCAACATCATCAAAGTTGATTTCTGGGAAGATCAATTGTTCTTTCACACCAAGTGTGTAGTTTCCGCGTCCATCAAATGATTTTGTCGGAACACCATGGAAGTCACGTACACGTGGAAGTGAAACTGTTACCAATTTATCCAAGAATTCGTACATACGTTCACCACGAAGGGTAACTTTTGCACCGATCGCAACACCTTCACGAAGACGGAAGCCGGCGATTGATTTTTTAGCCTTAGTGATCAATGGTTTTTGACCTGAGATCAAAGCAAGCTCTTCAGCAGCTTTTTCAAGGTTTTTAGCATTTGATACTGCATCACCAACACCCATGTTCAAAACGATTTTATCAACTTTTGGCACAGCCATAACTGATGAATAGTTGAACTGTTCAGTCAATGATGGTACTACTTCATTAAGGTATTTTTCTTTTAAACGATTAGCCATTATACTTCTCCTTTCCTTCGTGATTAGTCAAGCACTTCGCCTGATTTTTTGTTGTAGCGAACTTTTTTGCCGTCTACAAATTTGTAGCCAACACGTCCAGCAACACCGTTTTTGTCCAAAACTTGAACGTTAGAAGCATGGATTGGAGCTTCTTTTTCAACGATTGCACCTTGAGGGTTTTCGTTATTTGGACGTTGGTGTTTCTTGATGATGTTTACACCTTCTACAACAACTTTATTTACTTTTGGAAGAGCAGTAAGAACAACAGCTTCTACGCCTTTGTCTTTACCAGCGATAACGCGAACTTTGTCGCCTTTTTTTACAAACATTTTATTCTCCTTTTATTCTTACGCCCGATGGGCACCCTGGCTAAGCCAGGGGACTGTGTTTGTTTTTTTATTGATTAAAGTACTTCTGGAGCAAGTGATACGATCTTCATGAAACCACCGTCACGCAATTCACGTGCAACTGGGCCAAAGATACGAGTTCCACGAGGAGTTTTGTCGTCACGGATGATCACTGCTGCATTTTCGTCGAACTTGATGTATGAACCATCTTTACGACGAGCACCTGATTTAGTACGAACGATAACAGCTTTTACAACGTCACCTTTCTTAACCGCACCACCAGGAGTAGCTTGTTTTACAGATGCAACGATTACATCACCGATGCTCGCGAATTTACGTTTTGAACCACCAAGAACTTTGATTGTCAAGATTTCGCGTGCGCCACTGTTGTCAGCGACTTTCAAACGAGTTTCTGTTTGAATCATTTACGTTTTCTCCTTTCAGGTATGATTAGATGATGACCGCTTCTTCAACGACTTCTACAAGACGGAAGCGTTTTGTAGCTGAAAGCGGACGAGTTTCCATGATACGAACGATATCGCCTTCTTTAGCAACATTGTTTTCATCATGAGCTTTGTATTTTTTAGAATAGTTGATACGTTTACCATAGACTGGGTGGTTACGTTTAGTTTCAACTACAACTGTGATTGTTTTGTCCATTTTGTCAGACACAACGCGTCCAACAAGAACTTTACGATTATTGCGTTCCATTGAAATTCTCCTTCCCTAGTCTATTATTTAGCTTCTGATTGAACAGTTTTGATACGAGCGATTTGTTTTTTCACTTCTTTCAAACGTCCAGTTTGTTCCAATTGACCAGCAGCTGCTTGGAAACGAAGTTCAAACAATTCTTTCTTCAATTCATTTTCACGCTTCGCGAGTTCTTCTTGAGAAAGACCACGAAGTTCTTTAACAAATTCTTTTACTTCTGTAAGTTTCATGACCTCTCCTTATTCTGCTTCACGTTTCACAAATTTAGTTTTAACTGGCAATT
Source organism: Streptococcus sp. 27098_8_66 (assembly GCF_041431945.1). Classification (NCBI taxonomy): domain Bacteria; kingdom Bacillati; phylum Bacillota; class Bacilli; order Lactobacillales; family Streptococcaceae; genus Streptococcus; species Streptococcus sp. 27098_8_66. Next base: position 11,626 of record NZ_JAPVYS010000014.1, read on the forward strand.
TGTGGCTAGCAAGACGAAGTGCTTCGCGTGCGATCTCTTCAGATACACCAGCGATTTCGAACATCACTTTACCACGTTTAACTGGTGCTACCCAACCTTCAGGAGCCCCTTTACCAGATCCCATACGTACCCCGATAGCTTTAGCGGTGTATGATTTGTGTGGGAAAATCTTAATCCAAACTTTACCACCACGTTTCATGTAACGAGTCATGGCGATACGAGCAGCTTCGATTTGACGGTTTGTGATCCAGTGGCTAGTTGTAGCTTGAAGACCGTATTCACCGAATGCTACTTCTTTTCCACCTTTTGCTTCACCGCGCATTTTACCACGGAATTCGCGACGGTGTTTTACACGTTTAGGTACTAACATTGGTTATTTACCTCCTTTAGCGTCTTTACGAGCTGGAAGAACTTCACCACGGTAGATCCATACTTTAACACCAAGTTTACCGTAAGTAGTATCTGCTTCTTCCCAAGCGTAATCGATATCAGCGCGAAGTGTGTGGAGTGGAACAGTTCCTTCAGAGTATCCTTCTGCACGGGCAATATCTGCACCGTTCAAACGACCTGATACTTGAGTTTTGATCCCTTTAGCTCCAGCACGCATAGCACGTTGGATTGCTTGTTTTTGTGCACGACGGAAAGCAACACGTTGTTCCAATTGACGAGCGATTCCTTCACCAACAAGGTGAGCATCCAAGTCAGGACGTTTGATCTCAATGATGTTGATGTGTACTTGTTTACCAGTCAATTTGTTAAGAGCTGCACGAAGTGCATCAACGTTTGCTCCACCTTTACCGATAACCATACCTGGTTTAGCAGTGTGAAGAGAAACGTTAACTTTGTTTACTGCGCGTTCGATTTCAATAGTTGAAACGGCTGCGTCAGCCAATTCTTTTTGAATGAATTTACGGATTGCAAGATCTTCATGAAGGTAATCCGCGTATTCTTTTTCAGCATACCATTTGGCATCCCAATCACGGATGATACCAACACGCATACCAATTGGATGTACTTTTTGACCCACGAGTTTACCTCCTTATTTTTCTGCAACAGCTACTGTGATGTGAGCTGTACGTTTGTTGATTGGTGAAGCTGAACCTTTCGCACGTGGACGGAAACGTTTCATTGTTGGTCCTTCGTTTGCGAATGCTTCAGATACTACCAAGTTAGCTTTTTCCAAACCAAAGTTGTTTTCAGCGTTTGCTACTGCTGAGTTCAACACTTTAAGGATGATCCCTGTAGCTTTGTTTGGTGTGAATGTCAAAATAGCGATGGCATCGGCTACGCTTTTACCACGGATGTTGTCAAGAACAAGACGTGATTTACGAGGTGAAACACGCACTGTACGAGCCATTGCTTTAGCTGAAGTAATTTCTGCCATTTATGTTCTCCTTATTTTCTACGTGTCTTCTTGTCGTCTGCCGCGTGACCTTTGTAAGTACGAGTTGGTGCAAATTCACCAAGCTTGTGACCTACCATGTCTTCTTGGATGTAAACAGGTACATGTTTACGTCCATCATAAACTGCGATAGTGTATCCGATGAAACTTGGGAAGATCGTTGAACGACGTGACCAAGTTTTAATTACTTTCTTCTTTTCGTCGTTTGCTTGAGCTTCAACTTTTTTCATCAAATGCTCATCGACGAAAGGTCCTTTTTTAAGACTACGTCCCATTTTGTAATTTTCTCCTTTAAAATTTAGTACCACAGCGGCTTGCGCTGCTAGGCAGCGCTACCGAGCTGGCGGAAAGTGTAAGCTAGTTGCTTATGATTATTTTTGGTTGCGACGACGAACGATAAGTTTGTCTGATTTCGCTTTCTTGTTACGAGTTTTAAGACCAAGCGCAGGTTTACCCCAAGGAGTAGATGGCGCTTTACGTCCAACTGGTGCTTTACCTTCACCACCACCGTGTGGGTGATCATTCGGGTTCATTACAGAACCACGAACTGTAGGGCGAACACCTTTCCAGCGGTTACGTCCCGCTTTACCAAGGTTTACAAGTCCATGTTGTTCGTTTCCGACAACACCAACTGTAGCACGGCAAGTTCCAAGAATCATACGAACTTCGCCTGATTGAAGACGAACAAGTACATATTTACCTTCAGAACCCAATACTTGAGCAGAAGCTCCAGCAGCACGTACCAATTCTCCACCTTTACCAGGTTTCAATTCGATGTTGTGGATCAAAGTACCAACTGGGATGTTAGCAAGTGGAAGAGCATTTCCGACTTTGATATCTGCTTCTGGTCCTGATACGATGCGTTGACCTACTTCAAGGCCTTTAGGGGCGATGATGTAAGCTTTCACACCGTCAGTGTAGTGTACAAGCGCGATGTTAGCTGAGCGGTTTGGATCGTATTCGATCGTTTTAACGACTGCTTCAACTCCATCTTTATTACGTTTGAAATCGATCAAACGGTAATGACGTTTGTGTCCACCACCTTGGTGACGAACAGTGATACGACCGTTGTTGTTACGACCTGCTTTGTTTTTAAGAGAAACAAGCAAAGTTTTCTCAGGTGTGTTTGTTGTGATTTCAGCGAAATCCAAAGAAGTCATATTACGGCGACCGTTTGTTGTTGGTTTATAAACACGAATTCCCACGATATTTCCTCCTTAGATTATTCAGCTTCAGTAGCAAACAACTCGATTGCTTTAGAATCAGCTGCAAGCGTGATGATAGCTTTTTTAGTTTTTGAAGTAAAACCAGTGTAACGTCCAACGCGTTTTGCTTTAGGTTTTACGTTTACAGTGTTCACATTCGCAACTTTTACACCTTCAAACGCAGCTTCAACAGCTTGTTTGATCAAAAGTTTGTGAGCGCGAGTGTCAACTTCGAATACATATTTGCCTGCTTCAAGTTGAGCCATTGACTTTTCAGTGATAACAGGTTTTTTGATAACATCATACAAATTCATTATGCAAGAACCTCCTCGATTTTAGAGATAGCTGCTTGAGTAACAAGAAGTTTGTCACTATTTGCGATGTCAAGAACACTTGCAGTTGTAGCAGTCGCAACTTTCACGTTTGGAAGGTTACGAGCTGAAAGAGCTGCGAATTCATTTCCTTCTTCAAGAATAACAAGGACTTTAGAATCGATGCTCAAAGCTGCAAGAACTTTTGCAAATTCAGCAGTTTTTGGAGCTGTAAATTCAAGAGAATCAACGGCTACAAATTTGTTTTCAGCAACTTTTTCTGAGTAAACAGATTTAAGTGCAAGGCGACGAACTTTTTGAGGAAGTTTGTACGCATAGTTACGTGGAGTTGGTCCGAAGACGATTCCACCACCACGCCATTGTGGAGAGCGGATAGAACCTTGACGCGCACGTCCAGTTCCTTTTTGACGCCATGGTTTGCGTCCGCCACCTGAAACGGCTGAACGGTTTTTAACTGCGTGAGTTCCTTGACGAAGGCTAGCACGTTGGCTGATGATCACATCAAATACAACTGCTTGGTTTGGTTCGATACCAAAGATCGCATCGTTAAGAACAACTTCGCCCGCTTGTTTACCAGTTTGGTCGAATAATGTTACATTTGCCATTTTGACTGTATTCCCCTTTCCTTATTATTTACCAGCCTTAACTGCTGACTTGATAGTGATAAGAGATTTCTTAGCACCTGGTACGTTACCTTTGATAAGGATAACGTTCTTTTCTGGAACAACTTGTACAACTTCAAGGTTTTGAATTGTTACACGATCGCCACCCATGCGTCCTGCAAGGTTTTTACCTTTGAATACGCGGTTAGGTGCAACAGGTCCCATAGAACCTGGACGACGGTGGTAACGAGAACCGTGAGCCATTGGTCCACGTGATTGTCCGTGGCGTTTGATAACACCTTGGAAACCTTTACCTTTAGAAGTACCAGTTACATCAACAATGTCTCCAGCTTCGAAAGTGTCAACTGTGATTTCAGCACCAACTTCCAAGCCTTCAACGTTTTTGAATTCACGAATGAAGCGCTTAGGAGCCGTGTTAGCTTTTGCTACATGTCCTTTAGCAGGTTTGTTGCTCAATACTTCGCGTTTGTCATCGAAACCAACTTGGATAGCGTTGTAACCATCTGTTTCAACAGTTTTAACTTGAAGAACAACGTTTGGAGTTGCTTCGATAACTGTTACAGGGATCAATTCGCCAGCTTCAGTGAAGATTTGAGTCATTCCCACTTTTTTCCCTAAGATTCCTTTTGTCATGAGAAAATAGTTCCTTTTCTATAGTTTTTTATTCAAAAAGTTTTTAACGAGCGTTTTTTATGCTCTGGATCAAGCTTTAGATTAAAGTTTGATTTCTACGTTTACACCACTTGGAAGATCCAATTTCATCAAAGCGTCAACTGTTTTTTGAGTTGGGTTGATGATGTCGATCAAACGTTTGTGTGTACGCATTTCGAATTGTTCGCGAGAATCTTTGTATTTGTGAGTCGCACGAATGATTGTGTAGAGGCTACGCTCAGTTGGAAGTGGGATTGGACCCGCAACTTGTGCACCTGTACGAGTAGCTGATTCTACGATTTTTGCAGCCGCTGTGTCGAGTGTACGGTGTTCGTACGCTTTCAAACGGATGCGGATTTTTTTGTTTGCCATCTTTTTCTCCTTTTCGTCTATTTAAGATAATAGGCTAGCTCCACAAGAAAACCGACGCGCGTTGCGTGGCAATGCAACCGAGCGTGTCGCAACCTCTTGCATCAAAGCTAATAGCTGTTTTTCACGGCACCATAGTAGTTTAACACAAACAAAGGCCCAATGCAAGGGATTTGAGAAGATTTTTTTCGTTTTTTTGATGAAAGTGTTTTCGAAAGAAATTGAGTACTAAAAAAGTTGCTATTATTTGCTATTATATAGAAAAAAGTTCTACTTTTTCGTAGAACTTTCCATTCTTTTCAACATGAAACTGATCTTGTGATGAATTGACAAGGCTATCTGCTTCATCTTTCATTTTTACCAAAGCGGTCTATAATCTTTCGTGATTCATTCTAGAAATTCCGTCCTGATTTATTATAGCCATATTTTTCTACGAAATGCTCACGGAATTCTAAGAGATTGTCATCCATGATGGCTTGACGGACCAGTTTCATGAGGTTAATCAAGAAGTATAGGTTGTGGTAGCTGGTCAAGCGAATGCCGAAGGTCTCATCTGCCTTGAGGAGGTGGCGAAGATAAGCCCGGGTGTAATTCTTACAAGTATAGCAATCACATTCGGGATCCAGCGGTGTAAAGTCTTCTGCAAATTGCGCATTTTTCACCACCAGGCGTCCTTGACTAGTCATACAGGTACCATTTCGCGCAATCCGCGTCGGCAAGACACAGTCAAACATGTCCACTCCACGAATAACGCCATCGATCAGACTGTCTGGAGCTCCTACTCCCATGAGATAGCGTGGCTTGTTCTCTGGTAATAGCGGAGTTGTGAAATCCAGAACCGCATTCATCTCTTCATGGCTTTCTCCAACAGCTAAGCCACCGATAGAATAGCCTGGGAAGTCCATACTGACCAGATCTTGGGCGGACTGACGGCGCAAATCTTCAAATCCAGCCCCTTGGACAATCCCGAAAAGACCTTGATCATGAGGGCGACGGTGAGCCTTCAGGCCACGTTCTGCCCAACGACTGGTCCGTTCGATTGATTTCTTCACATAATCATAGGGCTGATAGAACTGAGGACATTCATCAAAGGACATCATGATGTCACTTCCTAGATTGTTTTGGATGGAGATGGCCTTTTCTGGAGAGAGGAACATCTTCGAGCCGTTGAGGTGGTTTTTAAAGGTTACCCCTTCTTCAGTGATATTGCGGGTATCCGCCAATGAATAGACCTGGAAACCTCCACTATCTGTCAAAATGGGCTGGTCCCAGTTCATGAACTGGTGCAGTCCACCTGCTTTTGCAACTAGATCATCCCCGGGACGAAGCCAGAGATGGTAGGTGTTGGCCAAGATAATTCCGGAGCCCATTTCCTTGAGTTCTTCTGGCGATTGAGTCTTAACAGTTGCCTGAGTCCCTACAGGCATAAACATTGGGGTCGGGAAGGTCCCGTGAGGAGTGATAATTTCTCCCAGACGAGCACCTGTATGCTTTTCTTTTTTGATTAATCGATATTGAATCGGTGAATCTGTCATGGTTACCTCCGTACTGGGAAAAACAGTCCCAGCCTTCTTATTCCTGTCACAGTTTTCCTGTGAGCACCTGTACGATTGTACCAAATTTTACCGGATCTGTCACGGACTTATGTTATAATAAAAAGTACTACTATGAAGAGAGTGTCATCTATGAACCTTAAACTGATTCGCCTCCGGGCACGTACCATGCAAGTCCAGCAACCGGGCCTAGCTATCCTTTTTGCTCTTCCGGTCCTGTTGACCATTCTTACTAACTTTCTCTTAAGTGGGCAAGATCTGATCAATCTACTACCGGATATGACCTTGCTGCAAGCAAGTATCTACATGATCCAGCGGCAGCTCTTTCCTTCTGTCGTCTCCTTTGTCATCTCCATTTTAGTGGTTGGTGCGACTTTTAGCTATTTAGATACGATTAATCCCAAGATCGAACACCGAACACGCGTCTTAGATATCTTTAAACAAGATCGCTTTACCTCTGTATTTGCCACCTTGATCTTAAAGCAAGTCGTCCTCTTTTTATGGGGACTCATCCTCTATGTAGGGAGTCTCATCAGCACCTACGCTAGCATTCGATTTTTGGCGATCTATGATAAGGTGAGTAACCCTAGCACTTTGAGTGCTTCCAGTCCTGAATTCCAATCTCTCATGCAACAAATGCCTCTGATGACTGCTGGTGTTGTACTTGGCCTGATTGGCCTCCTCTTTTATCTGCCACAATACTACAGTCTCAGCTTGGTCGAATTGATCCTCTATGAGCAATTACGAGACAGCGACTACAAGGGAGCCTTTGGAGTCCTTCGCCAAAGTCGTGAAACCATGAAAGGGTTCCGCAGCAATCGCTTGGTGCTCGATCTAACCTTGGTTGGTTGGTACTTTCTGAATTACTTCACGCGCGATGTCATCGGCTTTTATACCATGCCTTATTTTATCAACTGCCAAATTGCCTTTTATGATCAAATCAAGCAGATTAAACAAGGGCCGCGCCATTTTACAGACCATCCAAGCCATGAAACTGAATAAGAGTAAGAAGAAAACCCCAGCTTGCTGGGGTTTTCTTCTATGTCAATTGTTTATCATTTATAAACCGTACAGGGAATCTTCTAAGATCAGTCGGGTGTGTTCCCGTTTGATACAGCGGTTCATGACGATATCTTCTCGTCCAGCTCCACGAAGGATTTCTTCTGCTTCTTGATTTTCCAGCTCCAATTGTGCCCAGAAAATTTTCGCATCCGTCTCAATAAAATCACGTGCCACATCTGGTAAAAACTCACTGCGACGATATACATCAACGATATCTACTGGGAATGGGATCTCCTGTAAGCTAGCGTACACCGTTTCTCCAAGGATCTGGCCACCAGCTGCACGAGGATTAACGGGAATAATCCGATAGCCCCGTTCTTGCATCTCCTTGCTGACACGATGACTGGTCGTATCTTCACGATCAGATAATCCAACTACAGCGATGATCTTGCTCGTTTCTAGGTAATGTTTGATAATGCCATCACTAGGATTGCGAAATGAATAAGCCATAAGAATCTCCTTTTGTGTTTCTTGTCTTAAGAATTTATATGGTACTGGACGTGCTTGTATGACGTCCATTTTATTTGGCTTCATACCATGTTTTGCCTTCATTTTCATCGGCTTCCAGTGGTACCACAAGTTCGATAGCGGATTCCATGGTCTCTTTGACGAGTTCTTTGATCGCTGCCAGTTCATCACTTGGTACCTGCAGAACGATTTCATCGTGCACCTGAAGAAGCATCTTGGTCTTGTATGCTCCTCTTTCTAGCGCTTGGTCCAAGTGGATCATGGCAATTTTCAAGATATCTGCTGCCGATCCTTGGATGGGTGAGTTGATAGCTGTCCGCTCCGCAAAGCCTCGAACATTGAAGTTGCGAGAATTGATATCTGGAATCTCCCGACGACGCTTGAAGAGGGTTTCTACATAGCCTTTGTCACGCGCTTCCCGTACCACTCTCTCCATATAGTCCTTGATGCCAGGGTAGCGTTCGAAGTAGGTCTCAATGTAGGCCTTGGCTTCTTTTCGACTGATCCCTAAGTTGTTAGACAGTCCAAAGTCGGAAATTCCATAAACCACACCGAAGTTTACTGCTTTTGCATTGCGACGGTCGTTCGGCGTCACGTCTTCTGGTTTTTCAATATTGAAAACGCGCATAGCAGTCGATGTATGGATATCTGCCCCATGTTTAAAGGCATCAATCAAATGCTCATCTCCCGAAATATGGGCCAAGACGCGCAATTCGATCTGTGAATAGTCCGAACTCAGCAAGACACTGTTTTCCTCTTCTGGGACAAAGGCCTTACGAATAAGGCGACCTTGTTCCAATCGGACAGGGATATTTTGCAAATTGGGATCCACGCTAGACAAACGGCCTGTCTGCGTCAAATCCTGTACATAGCGGGTATGGATCTTCCCATCTTCCAAAATCCAATCTTGAAGACCGATGACATAGGTCGACTGGATCTTAGCAATTTGGCGGTATTCAAGAATCTTAGACACAATCGGTGCAATTGGAGCCAGGCGTTCCAAGACATCAACGGCTGTTGAATAGCCGGTTTTGGTCTTCTTAGTATATTCAAGAGGGAGTTCCAATTTTTCAAAGAGGATGACACCCAATTGTTTTGGAGAATTGATGTTAAACTCTTCGCCTGCTAGCTCGTAGATTTCTTGGGTCAAGCGTTCCAAAACCACTTCGTTTTCCGCCTGCATGTCTTCTAGGGTCTGGCGTTCTACCTTAATCCCTGCGATTTCCATCTTGGCCAAAACAGCTGCTAGTGGTTGCTCCATATCATAGAGCAAATCTAGCTGGTCATGGGCTTGCAACTGTTCCACCATGGGCTCTTCGGTATCCAGTAGAACAGCGACTTTCCGTGCCAAATGCTCTAATAGGACCGCCTTCTCTGGGATAGCTTTTTTGACTCCCTTGCCATAAACGACTTCGTCCAGCGGCAGCGCAATCTGACTATAGAGACTCGCAATGGTTGAAATTTCATTGTCCTCTACGGTCGACAAGAGATACTTGGCCAATCGACTGTCAAACGCGGGATTTTGAAGGGAAATGCCCAAGTGGCTGAGCAAGACCTTGGCCCGCTTGAAGTCATAGACCTTGAGGAGCGTTTTTTCGAGAAATTCTTTGAAAATCGGTGTTTGTAAAAGACCAGTATCTGTACTCGCGTAGAGCTGACCTTTGATCCCCCATGCGAAACCGATGATGGGTTCCGTATGGTAATTGTCCCCAAAAATCTCAAAATGGAAGAAACTATCTTCCGTGAGCATATCTGAAGTGACTTGCTCGACTTCTGTATAGTCAATAGCTAAAGGAGCCGCTTCTTCTCCACTGAGATCCAAGGCTTGACGGAGTTGCTTAAAGCCCATCTCCTCATAAAACTTGGCGAGATTTTCTAGATGAGGACCCGTATAGGTGATATCGTCCAGGCCAATTTCAATAGGCGCATTGGTATCGATGGTTGCGAGAGTCTTAGACAGATAGGCCTGCTCCTTGTCGTTGATGAGGTTTTCCTTCATCTTAGAAGCCTTCATCTCATCGATATGCTCGTAAATGCCATCGAGAGAGCCGTATTCTAGGAGTAGTTTGATCCCGGTCTTTTCTCCGATCTTGGTGACACCTGGGATATTATCCGACTTATCTCCCATCAAGGCCTTGAGGTCGATAAATTGCTCTGGTGTCAGCCCCATCTTTTCTTTCAGATAGGCTGGAGTGAATTCCTCAAACTCCGCCACCCCTTTTTTAGAGATTTCAACCACCGTATTGTCATCTGTCAGCTGGATCAAATCCTTGTCCCCAGAGACAATGGTCACATCAAATGGCACCGAGCTAGTTTCTGCCATCTTATCCAGCGTTCCAATAATATCATCCGCTTCATACTGGGCCAGCTCATAATGACGGATTCCCAAATGATTTAATTGCTCACGAATGAAAGGAAACTGCTCACGGAACTCATCTGGAGTTTTTGCACGGCCCCCTTTGTAGTCGGCATACATCTCCGTCCGAAAAGTCGTCTTTCCTGCATCAAAAGCAACGAGGACATGGGTCGGTTGGATGCGCTCCAAGAGATGACTCAACATGAGGTTAAAGCCATAGACCGCATTGGTATGCAAACCATTGGCATTTTTGAAGCGATCGATTTGATTATAAAGTGCGAAAAAGGCACGAAAAGCGACGGAAGACCCGTCGATGAGTAGTAATTTATTCTTTTTTTCCATAGGCCTATTATACCACGAATCACAAGGTCTCTGGTACATAAAAACTCTACCCTTTCGGGTAGAGCCTTCTTTAGGAGTTTCTTATGAAAAATGAAGAGAAGTGTTTATTCGCCGTAACAAGAACCTTGTTGTGGCAATTTCTTAAAGCGTTTTGGATAATTAACTGAGATTTTCATTTTCTGTACCTCATTTCTTATTGGATGAGTACAGTATACAAGAGAAACCTAAACGATTCCTTATAGAAAGCTTCAAGAAAACTAAAAGCTGAGGCGCAAAACACGCGGTTGTTTTTTGCTGCAAGCTGGTAACTGAAGATGGAGCCCTGTCTCATCTTGGCTCCAAGAAAAGGGCTGACTTTCTCCAAGGAGTTCCACCTTTTGAATGCGCGCATGAAGGATTCTCGGTTGCTTGAGATCATAGGCGAGAGACGGCAAGGCCAGCTCTTCTGTCCTTCCACTTGGTTCCAGCTGGATAGCATAAAGTAGGCCTTCACGCATGGTATAGCGAAAATCTTGGCTGGTATAGAGTGGCGCTTGCCCGTCTGAGAAGGAACCTTCCTGGGCCTCGGTCGGTCCGTCTGATGACACCCGCCAAGGCCGACTCTGATAAATGGCTTCTCCATTTACCGCCAGCCAGTCCCCGATCTCTGTGAGGATGTCTTGGTCTTGCTCAGGGATGGTTCCATCAGCTTTGGGTCCAATATTGAGCAGAAGATTGCCATTTTTGGCCACAACATCAACTAAATTTTGTAGCAATTCCTTACTGGTCTTGTAGGCTAGATCCTGGGTATAACACCAAGAATTACGGGCGATCGCGGTATCCATTTGCCACGGAAAGACTTGCGTCTCTCCGTATCCTCCCCGCTCCATCTCAACGATTCCTGAACCGAAAGGGAGGGCGTCCTGTTTGTAACAAACAGCCACCTTGCAATCCTCTTGTGCTGCTAGATTGTAATAATAAGCCAAAAAGCGCATCAAGTAGGGACGGAAACTCTCATGCTGGATCCACCAGTCAAAATATAGGAGCTCTGGTTGGTAGTCCCGCACCAGTTCACAGGTTCGCAACAGCCAATCTTCCAAGAATTCTTTACTTGGATAAGGCTTAGAAGTCAGATCAAAATGATCCTTGGGCTCTGGCTCCGCTGGCCAATAAAGGCTGTCTCTTGGGACTTCTTGTGGAATGTCACTAGTGAATTCCTTGCCATGTGAAAAGAAAAACTGGTGTTCTGCCCGGTGAGAGGACGTACAGAAGTGCAGGCCACGTTTTTCTGCTTCCTCCCTCAACTCCCCTAAAACATCTCGTCTCGGCCCCATTTCTAAGCTATTATAAGACGAGAGAGTAGAGGCATACATCTGAAAGCCATCGTGGTGCTCCGCAACTGGGAAAAGATACTGAGCTCCCGCTTTTTGAAAGAGATCTAGCCAAGATGCCGGATCAAAACGATCGGCTGTAAATAGAGGAATGAGATCCTTATAACCAAAGCTAGCCTGGTCTCCAAAATGCTCTCGATGATAGTCATAGCAAGGATTCCCTTGGATATACATATTTCGCGAATACCATTCCGAACCAAAGGCAGGTACACTGTAGACCCCCCAGTGGATAAATATTCCAAATTTGGCATCTCGATACCAATCTGGACAGACTTGATGGCTAAGAGAGTCCCAGGTTGGTTCAAAAGGACCTGACTGGACAACTTGATCAATCTCTTCAAGGCTTATCATTCTCTTCTCCTCTTTTCTTGTTACTACCTCTATTGTAACGAGAAAGCCTCGTTTGTAAAGACAAACGAGGGGAATGTTTAAAATAGTAGACAAAGAGCTTGATCTAGGAGAATCAAGCTGATGATGAATGGAATGAACCTTCTAGCCCTTCACTGCTTGAGAAATAAAACGTGCGATGGCGTCTGTCTCCCCTTGGTGGAGAGCCTTAACGATTTTAGACCCCACAATAACCCCATCTGAGACCTTGTTGAAACGGTGAACATCCTCCATGCTGGAAACTCCAAAACCTGTTAAAACAGGAATGGATGCTATTTCGTGTAATTGGGCCAAGTGGTGATCCAAATCATCTCGATAGCTACCAGCTTTCCCCGTCACTCCATTGACAGCAACGGCATAGATAAATCCTTCTGCATCTTGGATCAATTTCTTTTGGCGCTCGATTCCTGTGGTTAGGCTCACTAGCGGCACCAAAGCGATGTCTTTATCCACTAATAGAGGCTCTACCAGATCCGCATGCTCATGAGGAAGATCCGGAATAATCACTCCCTTGACCGCTGTTCCTTCTACATCTCTAAAAAAGTTTTCGAGCCCATATTGGAACAAGGGGTTGAAATAGGTCATGATAACCAAAGGAACACTTGTCTCCAAGTGCTGGATCGTTTGCACCAGACCCTCTGTCGTTGTCCCATGGGCTAAACTGCGCAATCCTGCCTCTTCAATCACAGGGCCATCTGCCACCGGATCTGAAAAAGGAATGCCAACTTCAATGGCTGAGACACCAAGCTCCTCCAAAAATTGGATGGTTTCCTGCAAACCTGCCAGGCCTTTTTCATGATCTCCTGCCATGATATAAGGAACAAAGATCCCTTGCTGCTGGTCTTTCAGCTTTTGTAAATGCTCTGTTAAGGTCTTTCCCATCTTACTCTCCTCTCTCTTGTTCTAGGCGGTCTTTGACTTGTACCACATCTTTATCCCCACGACCTGATAAGCAAACAATCATGGATTTTTCAGGCCCCATCTCCTTGGCCAATTTCACCGCATAGGCGATAGCATGGCTCGATTCCAGAGCTGGAATGATTCCTTCTACTTTTGAAAGCAATTGAAAAGCTTCTAGTGCTTCTTGGTCTGTCACAGGCACATAGGTCGCCCGCTTGATTTCATGGAAATAAGAATGCTCTGGCCCAATCCCTGGGTAATCGAGACCTGCTGAAATCGAGAAAGCTTCTAAAATCTGTCCATGCGCATCCTGTAAAACATCCATCAAGGCGCCGTGAAGGACTCCCGGACGCCCCTTGGTCAAGGTTGCTGCATGCTGGTCTGTATCTACCCCAAGGCCAGCAGCTTCTGCCCCATACATGGCAACAGAGGTATCCTCAACAAAAGGATAGAAGAGCCCAATGGCGTTCGATCCACCTCCTACACAGGCTAAGACTGCATCTGGTAGCGCACCATCATTTTGCTCTGCAAATTGGCGTTTGGCTTCTCGACCGATGACACTTTGAAAATCACGGACAATTTCTGGGAATGGATGAGGTCCTAGAGCAGAACCCATGATATAGTGGGTATCCTCCACATTTGCTACCCAGGCTCTGAGGGCAGCATTGACCGCATCCTTGAGAACACGCGACCCATCTGTTACTGATTGAACCTTGGCGCCCAACAATTCCATCCGAAAGACATTGAGGGCTTGGCGTTTGACATCTTCTTCTCCCATGTAGATGGTACATTCCATATCAAATAAAGCAGCAGCCGTTGCCGTTGCAACACCGTGCTGTCCAGCCCCTGTTTCTGCGATGATCTTCTTTTTGCCCATCCGGTGTGCCAATAAAACCTGTCCTAGGGCATTATTAATTTTATGAGCCCCTGTGTGGTTGAGGTCTTCTCTTTTAAGAAAGATCTTGGCTCCACCGACATACTTGGTTAGATTCTTAGCGTAATAGAGCGGTGTTTCCCGACCGACATATTGTTTCAGAAGCTGATCCAATTCTGTTTGAAAAGAAGGATCTGCTTGACTTTCTCTGTAGGCTTCTTCTAATTCTAAAACTGCTGTCATCAAGGTTTCAGGGACAAATCGTCCCCCGAACCGCCCGTAAAATCCATTTTTATCTGGTTGTTTATATGCCATGCTTGACCCTTTCTATAAATCGTTTTATCTTTTCTTGATCTTTTTTTCCATTTGTCTCGACTCCACTGGATACATCCACCGCATAAGGATAAAAGAAGCGAATGGCATCTGCTACATTGTCTGCTGTCAAGCCTCCTGCAATAAAGAAAGGCTTTGTGAAGTTTTGGGTTTCGAGTTCTTGCCAGTCAAAGGTCTGTCCACTTCCTGCTACAGGAGCATCAAAGAGCAGATAATTGGCACTGGTCTCAGGAAGAGTTGCATCTTTCCCCACTTGAACAGCGCGAATCGTCTGTTGGGGAAGGTCTTGCAAGATGGTATCATCTATCGGTCCATGCACTTGTATCAGGTCCAAGCCCACAACTTGGCAAGCTTGCTCCACTTCTTCTCTTCGTGGCGATACAAAAACACCAACTTTTTGAACCCCCTTTGGAATCCCTGTAGCCAACTCCCGAGCTTGCTCCAGCGTCACTTGCCGTTTGCTTGGTGCAAAAACAAAACCAATGTAGTCCGCACCGGCTTCAACAGCCGTCTGCACGGCTTCTGGAGTGGACAATCCGCAAATTTTAACCTTTGTCAATCTGCAACTCCTTTACTTTTTCAGCCACATTGTCTGCCTTCATGAAGGCTGTCCCAACGAGAATGCCATTAAAATAAGGAGCCAGCATGCGCGCGTCTGCTACTGTGAAAATAGCAGACTCAGAGATGTAAACCGGTTCTTGTTCAAAACTGGTCGCCAATTCAAGACTAGTATGAAGATCTGTCTCAAAGGTCACCAAGTTGCGATTATTGACCCCGATGATCTGAGCCCCAATCCTGTGAGCGATCTCTAGTTCTGTCAGATTATGGGTCTCCACCAAGACCTCCAGGCCAAGATGGGTCGCAAAATCGAAGAGTTCTTTCAGACGAGCCTCTGGTAAGGCTGCAACTATCAACAAGATCACGGTCGCCCCTGCGTTTCGCGCCCGAATCATTTGCTTTTCATCTACAATGAAATCTTTATTGAGGGTGGGAATACGCACTTGACTAGATATTTCGCTGAGATACTCGATACTGCCCTTGAAAAACACTTGATCAGTCAAGACAGAAATCATCACAGCCCCATTTTCTTCGTAAGTCTTAGCCTGCGCGACGATATCCACATCAACATGAATATCTCCCAGACTCGGGCTAGCCTTTTTCACTTCCGCAATAACCTGAAGCTTTTCTGGATGACTCTTTAGGTAATCATACAAGCGGTAGGTCTCACGCAAAGGTTGGAGTTCCTCTTCTTTCATCGCAGCCACTTCACGCGCCTTTTCCTTTAGAATCTTTGGTAAGAATTCTCGACTCATTTTTGATACTCCTGTAATAATCTCAATTTCTCAAGGGCAGCCCCACTGGCAATCACTTCACGTGCCAAGGCAATCCCCTCCTTGATAGAATCTACCTTGCCGTTGGCATAAAAACCAAGGCCAGCATTCAATACAGTCACTTCTAAGAAGGGACTCGCTTCATTCTTCAAGACACTGAGCAAAATTTCCGCATTGCGTTTGGCGTCTCCACCTCGTACTTGATCAATTTCAATGCGCTCCATTCCCATATCTTCTGGTTGAAAGCTGGATAAGGTAACCTGTCCATCTTCCAGAATAGCGAGCTGGGTTTCTCCATCAAGGCCTGCCTCGTCCAAACCTTGCGGGCCACTCACTACCACTGCGCGTTTCCGTCCCAAATTCTTTAGAATCTCCGCCGTACTTTCTAGCATATCTGGACGACTGGTTCCCAATAGCTGGGTTTCTAGAGGAATCGGATTGATAAGAGGACCAGTTAAGTTCATCACCGTTGGAACCCCTAGTGCCAAGCGAGCGGGCATAATATAGCGCATGCCAGGGTGCAAATTTTTGGCAAATAGGAAGACAATTCCCGCCTTTTCAAACACTCGTCCCAAGTCTTCTGGACCCAAATCAAGGTTAATCCTTAGAGCTTCTAGTACATCCGCAGAACCAGATTTAGAAGAGATCGAACGATTTCCGTGTTTCGCCATCTTGATGCCACCACCAGCAAGGACGAAGGCAGCTGTTGTTGAAATATTGAAACTATAAGAACGATCGCCCCCCGTTCCACAATTGTCCATTGCTCCTTGAACTTCTGTAGGAATAGCAACTGCATAGGCCTGCATCACTTTTGCAATAGCCGTCCGCTCTTCAACCGTTTCTCCCTTCATTTTGAGACCTAGAAGAAGGGCCGTCACCTGTGCTTCTGAAGCACGACCAGCAACAACTTCCTCCATGGCAGCTTCTAACTCTGCACTGGTTAGATCCATTCCTTCCGCTACTTTTGCAAGCACTTGTTTCATCTTCCGCTCCTTGACTAGTTTGACAAAATTTTCGATGGTCTTGAGCCCATCTGGCGTCCCGATACTTTCTGGATGGTATTGAAAACCATAAATCGGTAAGCTGCGGTGTTGAATTCCCATAATCGCTTGATCATCCGTCGTCCGAGAGGTAATGACAAAATCCTCTGGCATGTCTTCAATCGTCAGCGAATGGTAACGCATGACTGGGACTTCTTTTGCGACACCCGCGTATAGAGGAGAGGGAGCTTCTAGCTGGATCTGGCTTTGTTTGCCATGCATGACCTGTGGCGCCAATCCCAAACGCCCTCCAAAAACTTCCGCAATCGCTTGATGCCCCAAGCAGATCCCCAAGATTGGTTTGACCCCCGCGAAATCTCGGATCATCTCCTCCATCTTGCCCGCATCCTTTGGCCAACCCGGACCTGGAGAAAAGACCAAGGCATCTGCTTCTTGGGCAACTTGGTACAAATCCGGATCATCATTTCGAAGCACCTGGACCTCATCAAATTTTCCGATATACTGTGCTAAATTGTAAGTAAATGAATCGTAATTATCGACTAATAAAATCATCCTTCTTCTCCAATCCTTGTCATCGATTTTGCCTTATTGACGGTTTCTTGGTATTCATTTTCAGCAATCGAATCATAAACGATTCCTGCTCCGGCCTGCACATAAGCCTTCTTATTTTTGAGGATCATGGTTCGAATCGCAATAGCAAAATCGAGATCCCCCGTCACAGAGAGATAGCCAATAGCCCCCGCATAGACGCCTCGTTTTTCTTTTTCTGCCTCATAGATCCGCTTCATGGCTCGAATCTTGGGAGCACCCGAAACGGTTCCAGCTGGAAGAGTTGCCTTCAGAGCCTCAATGGAGGCTAGTCCAGGAAGTAATTGTCCCTTGACCACACTCGTCAGGTGCATGACATAACGGAAGAACTCCACTTCCATATATTTGGTCACTTCAACTGACCCATTTTGAGCGATACGCCCAATATCGTTTCGCCCTAGATCCACCAACATCCGGTGTTCTGCGACTTCTTTTGGATCCCCTGCCAAATCAGCTGCCAATTGCCGATCAGACTCCTCATCGATCCCTCTTGGTCGCGTGCCAGCAATGGGATTGGTTGTCACCACTCGATCCTTGACCGACACCAGACTTTCTGGACTGGCACCGATAATTTGATACTCCCCAAAATCATAAAAGTAGAGATAATTCGAAGGATTGGTCACGCGCAAATTGCGGTAATAATCTAGCGGTTTTCCTGAAAAATCAGCTGAAAAACGTTGACTGAGCACGCATTGGAACATATCTCCTTTTCGTATATAGTCCCGGGCTAAGGCCACCATTTCCTCAAACTCTTTTTGCTCCAAATGATTGTGGAAATGAAGCGCATGCAGGTCCTTGTCCTGAAACTCTTCCTTTGCAGGTCTTGCCAATTGTGCTAACACTTGCTCCAAGCTCGACGCTTGCTCTGCTTCACTTCGCCCACTATAGAGGTTCTCTTCCACCACATAGACCTTTTCCTTTTTGTGGTCAAAAATCACATAGCTTTCATATAAGAAAAAGTGGAGATCTGGGGTGCCGATCGTATCTTCAGGAATAGAACCGATGTTCTCATAGAGGCCAATCAAGTCATAGCCGACAAATCCAATCGCCCCACCGTTAAAAGGAAGTTCTTCGGAAGTTTTCGTTTTGACCGTGATGCGATTCAAAAAGTCCAAAGGATCCTCTTCAACAATTTGATCATTGTAATAGAGGACGCCATTTTCAAATTTGACTTCACTGACTGGCCGATAGGCTACAATTGAAAAACGCGCATTCTCTTTTTCACGAGGGATCGACTCCAAGATCATTTTATGGGGCGCTTCCAAACGCATATAAGCCAAAATTGGACTCAACACATCAGCAGATAAAACTTTTTTCATATCAGAAACCTCTCTTTTAGAACTCTTTTATTCTAATGAATTCAACCGCACCTTGGCTTGCTAAGGCGATCAAGGGTATCCCATCGCCCAATTCTCGCTTTGGGATCAATGTGCCTAAGCTCGCTTCGCTCGCTAAGGCTATTAAGGTTATCCCATCGCTCTGTTTACGCTTTGGGATCAATGTGCCTAAGCTCGCTTCGCTCGCTAAGGCACATAGAAAAGCCCTCACACAAAAACTGTGTGAGGGCGTAGTGTACGCGGTGCCACCTCTTTTATAGGGAAAAATAGCTGGTCTTTCCCTACATCTCTATCTCCTCTATCAAGGAGTTGCACGGTAAGGGGTGCCAACCGAATTCACATGGGTTAGAATTCATTGATCATAACAGTCCAATTTTCATCAGTCGCTATTGCTTGTTCACAATTCCCACAAGCTCCCTGGAAATAGCTGACTCATTACTTTTCTGTTGCTACCATTATAACCCTTTTTCTTAGAAAGTCAATAAAAATTTTAGTCTTTTTTTATACTTTTTTCTACACTAATTTAATAAAATCAGCTCAAAGAGCCCTAGCAGCCCGTCCTTTTTATCCCAAAAATAAGATACTCAACAAAGCCAAAATTGCAGGGCCACCTTGGGTCAAGATAATCTTTTTATTAGCTGTCATCGCACCGTAGACTGCAGCTCCAATAATAAAAAGCACAAAAATCGTAACAACTTCAATATTTTTAGAAACAAACAATCCATACAATAGGAACACCCCAATCAAGGCATTGTATATCCCTTGATTCTTAAATAAAGAGGTCACAGATGGGCGAGCGAGTTCTTCTTTATCCATGTTGAAAACCCGACTTGTGGTATCAGATGTGGTTTTGATGCTCTCCAAATAAAAAATATATAAATGCTCCAGTGCAGCAAGACTTGCTAAAATAATCGTCAGTAATGACATCGTAGATTCTCCTTTTTATTCAACTGTTATTTGTTCAATGCCAGATACTAATTTGTCCAGCAGGTAAGAAAATTGCTCTTGTTCTTGAGCAGTCAAAATCCGACTCATCTGTTCTTTCACCGCCACATGATGGCGAGGGGGATGTTTGACCAAACGATTATAGGCCATATCCGTCAAATGAATTAAGATTTCCCGCTGATTCTTTGGATTTCGACTCCGATGGACAAATCCTTCCTTTTCTAATATTTTGAAATGCCGCGTTAAAGCCGCTGGATCAATCCGCAAGCGCTCCTGAACCGCGATCTGATTGCAAGGTGCTTGTTCTAATAAATCCTGCAAAATTTGATAACGTGTTAAGCTAATCCCTAGGCGCTTTTCAAAAAGTTGCGTAGTTGATTGATCTGCCAAACGTAGTTGGTAGAGCAAATCATTTATTTCTGCCATGTCCCTTCCTCTATTCATTTTTGATAAATCAATAATTGACTAATCAATTATAAAATATTTCATATCCTCTTGCAAGAAAAAGAACTTGCACTATTCTTTCACACAAAAAAAGCCGCCTGATTTGGCGACTCTTAGGGAGATTATTATGAAAAAGAAAAGTTTTAGGATTTTTCTAAACAAAGTTAGGAGGTCTTTGTTTATGCTTTTATTATAGCGGACATTTCTTAAAGAAAGCTTACGACTTTATTTCAAAATGAAAACAAATTCTTTACAGATTCTTTTCAGCGTTTAAAATACCTGGGATATCTAGTAAGGTGTTCATCTGATGGTTGCCTTGATAGTCAGACGTCAAGAAATTGATACTCTGAATCTGGCTATTTCTTGCAAAGTCAATATCCAGGCTCCGATCCCCAATATAGTAGGTATTTTCTGGCTCCAACCCGTACTTCTCCATCAGATACCTAGCAGCTTCTGGGTCAGGCTTGCGGGCAAAACCACTTTGACTGGTCAAAATCTCTGTAAAAAAAGATTCCAAACCCAAATCCCGTAGGATGACAAAGGCATTCTCTCCCTTATGAGTATAGACAAACTGCTCAATTCCAGCTTCTTGTCCCCAGGATAGGACATCACGCGCCCCATCCATCAGAAGGACCTGGGCATTTTTCTCCGCTAGACTTTCTGCTCGGCGATGATTCAAGTCGGTCACATCCAGATGATACTCCTCCGCCACAGCTACTAAAAGATCTTGAACCGAATGCTTCAAGATGTAGTCTTTAATGCTGGCTCGATCAAAGGGAAGCTGATAAGTTGCATAGGTCTCCTCAAGACCTGCTAAAATAGCATCATAGGAATCCAGCAAAGTTCCGTCCAAATCCCAAATAAAGGCTCGTTTTGTCATTTTTTCTTCTCTCCTACTTTTCGTCTATAGAGCTGACTCAAAAATAGCCAACGGAAACCATTGTCGAGCAGTGTCCCCGTCCAGACCCCTGGAAGGCCAAAGCCAAGGGTTACTCCAAGCAGATAACCGGCTCCAATTCGAATGACCCACATGCCAATCGTCGTCGCATAAAATGGAAGCTTCCCATTTCCCAAGCCTTGCCAAACAGCTGTATAGATGACCGTTCCTGCTGTAAACGGCGTTCCCAACAAAGAAAAGAGGACAACCGATAAACTAGCTTCTACTGCTTTTGTATCTTGTGTGTAGAGATGGGTTAGAAGAGTGCCACCGAAAAAGATTCCCAAGGCAATGGGTAACATGAACACGAAGGACAACCAGTAAGACTGCTTTCGAAGGCGGGCAATCTGCTCAAGATCACCTTCACCCAGGCTCCGTGCTACGAGCATGACCGTCGCTGTGGCCACCCCAAACACAGGCATGTAGTTAAACTGGGTCAAGGTCTCTCCGATGGCATTTCCTGCGACTGCCTCGGTCCCAAAAGCAACCACGATCGCAATGATTACCACATCTCCAGCCCGCATCATCAGCCGCTCTCCGGCAGCTGGAAGTGCTAAGTTCAAGAGCTTACGATCCAATCCCCAACCAAGGGGTGCAAAAGGTAGCTGGACCTTTTGCCACAAGAGGATGACGCCCACCAGACGGGCCAGCACCGTCCCCAAAGCTGCTCCGACAATGCCCCAACCAAAAAGGAAAATGGCCACAGAGGAGAATAGAGCATTCAAAACATTGGTCAACAAGCTCACATACATAGGAATACGTGGATTGTTGGCCACCCGAACCAAGGAGCCCAAGGTCGTCATCAATCCTAAGAGAACTATGGTCCCGCCAACCAAGGAAAGGTAAATCCCCCCGCTTTCGGCTACTGCAGCTTCAGTCCCCAACAGCGAAATCATCTGGCGTCCAAATAACAGCGAAGCCCCTCCTAAGAGAGCACTCAACAGTAAGGTCACCTTCAGTGACTCTGTCGCATGGTAGGCAATATTATCTTGATCTTTTTCGCCCAAGCTTTTGGACATGACACTGGCAACTGCCGCACCCAGTGCCAAAAAGATAGCCTGATAGATGGTGATGATGTTTCCTGCGACGGAAACACCTGAAATGGCAATCAAGCCCAGGTGAGCCACTAAATAAGAGTCCACCATGCCCATCAGCATTTGTAAGAAATTTTCACCCATGGCAGGAAGGGCGATGTTTAAGATTTTTTTGTATGAATTCATGAGTATATAAAAGAGCCAAACGGCTCTTTTGATCTTTCTAATACAGAGAATTAAAGTCCCAAGTAGTCTTCTACGGCTGCTTGCATGTCTTTGGCTGCCACGCTTGTACGATGGCGAACCGGTGCAGTTTCAAGGCCGTCTACAGCCGGTGGTACAGGAACACCTGAGAGTGTGTGTAATTTAGCCAAGGCTTCGAAATCGCCTAGACCTGTCTCGCCTGTCACCGCTTCTACTGCTACCACTGGGAATTTATAAGGACTTGCTGTAGAGGCAATGACTGTTTTAGCAGTATCCCCTGTTTGGGTCCGGTATTTTTGATAAACGGCTGATGCTACGGCTGTATGAGGGTCTTCGATGTAATCAGACGCTTCATAGACCCGCTTGATCTCTGCAGCAGTTTCTGCTTCATCTGCGTATGCAGCCGCAAACAAATCTAAGATGTCTGCATCAAAGTTGGACAACTGGTACTGACCTGTTGCAACGAGGCTTTCCATCAACTCTTTAGTCTTTGTGGCATCATTGCCAACCAAGTGGAAAATCAAGCGTTCCAAGTTTGAAGAGACCAAGATATCCATCGATGGACTGGTGGTCACCTTGAACTCACGTTTCTTATCATAGACATGTGTTTTGAAGAAGTCTGTCAAGACATTGTTTTCATTTGACGCACAGATCAATTTCCCAACTGGAAGACCGATTTGTTTGGCATAGAAAGCTGCCAAGATATTTCCAAAGTTTCCTGTTGGGACGGTAAAGTTGACTTTTTCTCCCGCTGTGATTTGGCCTGTCTTAACCAATTGAGCATAGGCGTATACGTAATAGACAACCTGAGGCACCAAACGGCCAATGTTCATAGAGTTGGCTGATGAGAATTGCATCTTATTGGCTGCTAATTTTTCACGGAGCGCCACATCATTGAACATGTGTTTGACATTGGTTTGGGCATCGTCAAAATTTCCATCGATCGCGATGACATGGGTATTGTCTCCAGTCTGAGTCGTCATTTGCAATTCTTGCACCTTGCTGACACCATCTTTTGGATAAAAGACAATGATCTCTGTTCCTGGAACATCAGCAAAACCTGCCATCGCAGCTTTTCCAGTATCTCCAGAAGTCGCCGTCAAGATGACAATTTTATTTTCCAAACCGTGCTTTTTAGCTGCTGTTGTCATAAAGTAAGGCAAGATCGACAAAGCCATATCTTTAAAGGCAATGGTTGAACCATGGAAGAGTTCCAAATTGTATTGCCCATCGAGTTTGACAAGCGGAGCAATAGCTGGAGTATCAAACTTGCTGTCATAAGCATGAGAAATACAGTAGTCCAACTCTTCTGCTGTAAAGTCGCCCAAAAAGGCTGACAAAACAAGCTTGGCCACTTCTTGATAAGAGGCATCTTTGAGGGTATCAAAATCCAGCTCTACTTGAGGATAAGAGACTGGAGTAAACAAACCGCCATCTGTCGCCAATCCTTGAAGGATGGCTTGACTAGCTGTTACAGTATTCTTTTCATCTCGTGTTGATTGATAAACTAATGTCATGACTGATTCATTCCTTTACTAGTAGTCTTCTCATTATATCATAAATGTCAGAAAATTTAACGGCTTTTCGCCAAATCTTGGCAAAGGTCGGTAAACAGAAGCTAGATAAAAGAGAGCAGGCGCAACGACTTTGCTCCCACTCCCATGCGAATCTGTTTTACAGGTGTCTGTAAGACTTGATCAAGCCAATCCCAACTCTGCTAAAACAGATGGGAAGTCTTTCTTCAAGCTTTCAAGAGCTACCGTTACTTCTTGACGAGTTTGGTTATTTTTCACAGTAACTTGACCGCTCTCAACTTCACTACTTCCTAAGGTAATCAAGGCTTTGGCCGCAAAGACATCTGCTGACTTAAATTGGGCCTTGAGTTTGCGTCCAAGATAGTCACGTTCTGCCTTGAAACCTTGGATTCGAAGGGCTTGAACCAAGCTAAGCGCTGCTTCATTGACCTCATCTCCTAGGACGGCGATATAGGCATCTAGGCCTGTTTCGATCGGCAATTCTATGCCTTTCTTTTCAAGGACGAGAAGGATCCGTTCCACACCGATACCAAATCCAAAACCAGCTGTCGCAGGGCCACCGAAGTATTCAACCAAACCATCATAGCGACCACCTGCACAGACTGTCAATTCATTGCCTTCAATTTCTGTAATGAACTCAAAAATCGTGTGGTTGTAGTAATCCAGGCCACGCACCATATTGGTATCGATGACATAGGCTACCCCCAAGTCTTCTAACATCCGACGAACCGCATCAAAATGCGCTTGGCTTTCTTCATCCAGATAGTCTAGGATGGAAGGAGCCTGTTCAACCGCGGCCTTGTCTTCTTTTTCTTTTGAATCCAAGACACGAAGCGGATTTTCTTCTAAGCGACGTTGGCTGTCCTTAGACAATTGATCCTTCATTGGCAAGAGATAATCAATCAAGGCTTGACGATAAGCCTGACGACTGGCAGGGCTTCCCAAGGTGTTCAAGTGCAAGGTCACATTGTCAATTCCTAATTCTTTCAGGAATTGCGCTGCCATGGCAATGGTTTCGACATCCGTTGCAGGATTGCTCGATCCAAAGCATTCTACCCCAATTTGGTGGAATTGACGCAAACGACCTGCTTGAGGACGTTCGTAGCGGAACATTGGGCCTATGTAATAGAACTTACTTGGTTTTTGTACCTCAGGCGCAAAGAGTTTGTTTTCTACATACGAGCGGACAACAGGAGCTGTTCCTTCTGGACGAAGCGTGATATGACGGTCTCCCTTGTCATAGAAATCATACATTTCTTTGGTAACGATATCCGTCGTATCCCCTACTGAACGGCTGATGACTTCATAATGTTCGAAGATCGGTGTGCGGATTTCATCATAATTGTATCGCGCAAAGACCTTGCGTGCAAAGCCTTCTACATATTGCCATTTCGCTGAATCGCCAGGAAGGATATCCTGGGTCCCTTTTGGTTTTTGTAATTTCATAGCCTTCATCCTTTGTCTTACTTTTGCCTCTATTTTACCACAAATTCGAAGAGAAATGGAGGCTGGACCGAATTTCCTTCGTTCGACACCTTCAAAACCTCTTTCTCTTCTTGCCTTATCAGCCGAATTATGAGAAAATGGAAGCCATACTACACTGAAAGGATCTTGCGATGAGAGAGGATATCAAAATCAATGACCGCGCCCTGGCACTAGAGAAGCCGTTAATCGAAAAATTGGAGCTTGTATTTGATACCGATGTTGAGTTAGATGTCTATAACCTAGGACTGATCTACGAGATCCATCTAGATGAAGCCGGCACTTGCAAGGTGGTTATGACCTTTACCGATACGGCTTGCAGCTGTGCTGAGAGCCTTCCGATCGAAATCGTCGCTCGCCTAAAAGAAATCGAGGGGATCGAAGATGTCAAGGTTGAAGTGACTTGGTCACCCGCTTGGAAAATTACACGAATCAGCCGATACGGGCGCATCGCCCTTGGTCTTCCACCACGATAATAAGCATTACCTTTTAAAAAATGCATTCAACTAATAAAGGAAGGCCTCTTTGGAAATCCGATCCACAATAAAAACGAGGAACACCAACTCTGCCATCAGAGTTTGTTCCTCGTTTTTATAATGTTTGAATCCATTCAAACTTTTTCACTGCCAGAATGGACTAAGCCTCGTCAACTTTTGGTTCTGGAAGGATTTGATACAACACAATTCCAAGAATGGTTGACGTTGCCACACCCGTGATTTGAAGACCACCGAGGTCAATCATCAAACCACCGATCCCTGATACTAGGATCACACTTGCAATCAAGAGATTCTTTTTATTATCAAAATCAATCTTATGTTCAACTAAAATTTTCAAACCGCTAGCAGCGATAACCCCAAAGAGGGCAATAGACAAGCCTCCCAATACAGGAGTTGGAATGGAGTGCAAGAGTGCTGATAGCTTCCCAATAAAGCTCATGACAACCGCAATCACTGCTGCGCCTGAAATAACGTAAACTGAGTAGACCTTACTAAGGGCCATCACCCCAATGTTTTCCCCATAAGAGGTTACCGGAGGAGCTCCAAAGAATCCAGCAATAATCTGTGCCAAGCCATCTCCAGTAAGCGTATGGTCAAGCCCTGGATCCTTGAAGTAATCACGCTCAGTCAAACTATTTAAAACCATGAGGTGACCAAAATGTTCCGTCATGGTCACAAAGGCAATCGGAGCCATGGTCAAAATCGCACTTGGATAGAGTTTAAAGCTATAATCTACAAATGGAATGTCAAAGTTTGGAACTTGAATCCAATGCGCCGCACTTACCTCTGAGAAATTGACAAAACTATGTCCTGTCAGCAAACCAAGAGCCAATGAGAAAATATAGCCCACAATTAATCCAAGTAAAATTGGGACGACACCGACAATCTTCTTGCCATACATGTTAAATAGGATAACCGCAAAGAGGGTCACCATCGAAATCAATAGAGCATAGCCGCTGTAGCTATTATTTAAGGTTGTCGCATCAGTGACGGCATTCTTCGCAAGACTCAAACCAATGACCATGATAATGGGACCAACCACGATTGGTGGAAGGACCTTATTAATCCAATCTTTACCCGCATGCTTAACAATCAGAGCTACAAACAAGTAGACCAAACCGCCCGCCATGGCACCTTGGGCAACCGCTGCGATTCCATCTGTCTTCATCAACATCTGCATAGCAGCAATATAAGCAAAACTAGATCCCATGTAGGCTGGAATCTTATACTTGGTCACGGTTAAGTGAGCCAAGGTCCCCAAACCAGATGAGAACAAAGCAATGGCAGGATCAATCCCAACCAAAATCGGCACCAGCACTGTCGCCCCAAACATGGCAAACAAATGCTGGAAAGATAAACCAATCAATAAACCAGGTTTTGGCATATCATTCACATCATATTTAACGTCATTCACGATCGTAAAAACCTCCTAAAATTAAGATGCGACAAGCTATGGCTGAACAAAAACGTGTACCTTCGATGACCAAATCGTAAGGATGGACTCCCTGCTTCCATCATCGACGATTTCTTTTTTATCAAACCACTTTTCAATATACAAAAAAATCCCCCACAACAAGGAGATACACAAAATATAGGCTGGTCTTCCCAGGCCTTTCATTTCCATAGCTCCTTGCCTGCCTCTCTGGACAGTATTAAAGGATTGATTCGATTAGCCACAATTATAGCAAATTATAGACGGATTTACAAGAAAAATGACAGATGATACACTCAAATCCCCCAAAAAGTAATATTCATACGCTTCAGCGACAGGGTTAAAAATAGCGACTTTGAGCCAAAAAAGAGGCTGGGACAAAAGTCCTAGCCTCTCAATTATTTTTGGATTGTCGAGCAAGATGCAGTGGTTGAGTGGGCTCTACTACACTGATTTCATCAGCTTTTACAGCCCTACTCAACTGTGCGGAGGTGGGACGACGAAATCGAATTCTAACGAATTACCGATTTCTGTCCCACTCTCTCTTTGGACAAAGTCGTCCTTGTAATTACTGTTTACCAGACTGTTCCATATTCCAGAAGTCGGTTACAGCACCACGTGATGCTGAGGAAACGATGTGGGCGTATTTACCCAGAACCCCACGGCTATACAGTGGTGGCAAGGTTGTTTCCGCCTTGCGTTTCGCTAACTCTTCGTCTGAAACGTGCATGGTGATTTCTTTGGTATCTTGATCAACTGTCACCAGATCCCCAGTGTGGAGGTAGGCGATTGGGCCACCAACCTGAGCTTCAGGCGCAATGTGACCGACAACGAGACCGTAAGTCCCACCTGAGAAGCGTCCGTCTGTCAAGAGGGCCACCTTATCTCCTTGGCCTTTCCCAACGATCATAGATGACAAGGACAGCATTTCCGGCATACCAGGACCACCCTTAGGACCCACGAAACGAACAACAACAACGTCGCCATCCACGATTTCATCCGAAAGAACCGCTTCAATGGCAGCTTCTTCAGAGTCAAAGACCTTAGCAGGACCCGTGATGTTACGAACTTTCACACCTGATACTTTGGCGACTGCCCCTTCTGGAGCCAAGTTCCCTTTTAAGATGATCAATGGACCATCCGCACGTTTAGGATTTTCAAGTGGCATGATGACTTTTTGACCTGGTGTCAAATCAGCGAAGGCTTCCAAGTTCTCAGCAACAGTCTTACCAGTACATGTGATACGATCCCCATGAAGGAAACCATTCTTAAGAAGGTATTTCATGACGGCGGGCACCCCACCGACATTGTAAAGGTCTTGGAAAACATATTGACCTGATGGTTTCAAGTCAGCCAAGTGAGGCACGCGCTCTTGGAAATCATTGAAGTCTTCAAGGGTCAAGTCCACATTGGCTGCGTGAGCAATCGCGAGCAAGTGAAGGGTCGCGTTGGTGGAACCACCCAGGGCCATGGTCACGGTAATAGCATCTTCAAAGGCTTCACGGGTCAAGATGTCCGATGGTTTGAGTCCCATTTCAAGCATTTTCACAACTGCACGACCCGCTTCTTCGATATCAGCTTTTTTATCTGCTGATTCAGCAGGGTGAGAAGAGGAACCTGGCAAGCTCATACCAAGGACCTCGATCGCTGTCGCCATGGTGTTGGCAGTGTACATTCCACCACAGCCACCAGGGCCAGGGCAGGCATTACACTCAAGATCTTTCACTTCTTCAGCAGTCATGTCACCATGGTTCCATTTCCCGATCCCTTCGAAAACAGAAACCAGGTCGATATCCTTGCCGTTCAGATTACCTGGAGCAATGGTTCCTCCGTAGGCAAAAATAGCCGGAATATCCATGTTGGCAATGGCAATCATCGATCCTGGCATGTTCTTGTCACAGCCCCCGATGGCCACAAAGGCATCCACGTTGTGCCCTCCCATAGCCGCTTCGATAGAGTCCGCAATGATATCACGAGAAGTCAAGGAGAAGCGCATCCCCGGCGTTCCCATAGCGATCCCATCCGCAACCGTAATGGTTCCAAATTGAACCGGCCAAGCTCCCGCATCTTTTACACCTTCTTTGGCCAATTTCCCAAAATCATGGAGGTGCATGTTACACGGTGTGTTTTCAGCCCAAGTAGAGATTACCCCTACGATTGGTTTTTCAAAGTTTTCATCTGTCATCCCAGTTGCCCGAAGCATAGCCCGGTTAGGGGATTTAACCATGCTGTCGTAGACGTTACTGCGATGGCGTGTATCTAATTCTGTCATCTGATTCCCTCTCATCGTATTTTTTATTATTATAGCACAATTCAAGCTTCAACGATAGAAGAAAATTCTTGAATTTTCAGACAATTCAGCTTGCTCGGTTTCTTGCTAAAATAATTTACAGTTATATCTTGACTTTTGAAAGCAAAGTGATATCATTTAGATATCACAAAGAAAGAAGGGCTCGTCCCATGGAAGAAAAAATTTTAACCCAAAAGAAAAACGGCTTAGCTGCCCTTATAGGCTTGCTAGTTGGGGATCTTGTCTTAGTTTTAGCCTTTATTAGTGCGATTGCTAGTCTACCAGAAGGTTTTCCACTTGCGATTGCAGTTATTACCTGTATTTTTCTCTTTATTGCTAGTCTGGTGTGCTATGCGGGGATCAAAATTATTAAACCGCAAGAGGCCTTGGTTTTGACCTTGTTTGGGAACTATATTGGAACCATTCGAGAAGCGGGTATTTACTTTGTCAATCCCTTCTGTGTCGCTGTCAATCCTGCCAATAACACCCGCTTGGGCCAAAGTGGTGATGTCACCACCAAGTCACCCATGTCTGTCAGAAAAACAGCAGAAGGTAACAATATTTCTATCGAGACAGGTAAAAAGAATATTTCCTTAAAAGTGATGACCTTGAATAACTCTCGTCAGAAGATTAATGACTGTTTGGGAAATCCTGTAGAAATCGGTATTGCAGTCACTTGGCGTGTAGTGGATACGGCTAAAGCAGTCTTCAATGTGGATAACTACAAAGAATATCTCTCATTGCAGTGTGATAGTGCTCTTCGTAATATTGTCCGCATCTACCCTTATGATGTAGCTCCTAATGTCGATACGACAGGAGACGGCCAGGCAGATGAGGGTAGTCTAAGAGGTTCCAGTGAAATTGTGGCCAGTCGTATTCGAGAAGAGATTCAAGCACGTGTAAAAGATGCTGGACTCGAAATTCTTGAAGCTCGTATTACCTACTTGGCCTATGCTCCAGAAATCGCAGCTGTCATGCTTCAACGCCAACAAGCTTCTGCCATTATCGATGCGCGGAAGATGATTGTCGACGGAGCAGTTGGGATGGTTGAAATGGCCCTTGAACGCCTGAGCGAAGGAGAGATTGTAGAGCTAGACGAAGAACGGAAGGCTGCCATGGTTTCGAACCTTCTTGTCGTTCTCTGTGGCAATCATGATGCACAACCAATTGTTAATACGGGAAGTCTCTATTAAGAATGGCTGACCAAAAGAAAAAACAGATTCCACTTAGATTGTCAGCCAAGTTATATGCTGCTATCGCATCATGGGCAGAAGATGACTTTCGATCGGTCAATGGGCAGATCGAGTACCTGCTGACAGAATGTGTCAAACAACGAAAAAAGGATGGCAAATACGTTTCGGAAACGATTGATGAGCCATTTGAAATAGACCTTTAAGGAGAACTCCTGTTCCATTTGATGGGGCGGGAGATTTTTTTAACAATTTTTTGTCAAGTAACTTTACTTTACAAAAAAGTTTTGTTATACTGTTACAGTTGATGAAAATCAAACCTAATTGAATTTATATCTTAAAAGGAGAAAAACGAAATGGCAGTACCTGCACGTCGCACATCAAAAGCGAAGAAAAACAAACGTCGTACGCACTACAAAGTAACAGCTCCATCTGTAAACTTTGACGAAGCAACTGGAGATTACTCACGTTCACACCGTGTATCACTTAAAGGATACTACAAAGGACGTAAGATCGCTAAAGCTGCATCAGCTGAATAATAGAAGGGAGATACCATGCGAGTAAATATTACACTTGAACACAAAGAATCTGGTGAACGCTTGTACCTTACTTCTAAAAACAAACGTAACACTCCAGACCGTCTTCAATTGAAGAAATACTCACCAAAACTTCGCAAACACGTTGTGTTTACAGAGGTGAAATAGGGGTTCACTACACGTCAATAGATGTTAGAAACCTTGATTTTAAGCGATTCTTGAAATTCTAAATTTCACTACATTGCAATATAAATCAACCGAATCACTACCTTTTTCACTACCTTTTTTGAAATAAGAATAATGATTCGGATATATAAAAGAAGAGGAACTTTATTGTGAAGCTCCTCTTTTTGTTATGTGTTCTTTTTCTCACAGATCGTATGACCTGGTTTGACACAGTTGGATTTCAGGTACTTTCAGTTTAGCTTTATATCAACCATCATCAAAATCCAACTATTTTCTTATTTTAAAAAATATGAATAAGTTTGATTGAATGAGGGAATTTCTTTAAATTTTTTCTTAGCACCTATAAGTTAATAATACTATTCTTTAAATTATAGTTTATAATTATCTGATGTTTCAATGACCACAAAACAAAGTACAGCGAATCACTTCCTTTAGTCAAACATATAACTGAACAACATTGTTTATCTTCCTGCACTTTCATATTTTTTCAATCCTTTTCTAAAAATTGTACGACTGATAATAATCAAAAAAACTGTAAAAACTATTTGATAGAAAAATAGGTTCAATGTATCTTTCCCTAAAAATATTAATACTGCAGGATTGGCAATTAATAAATTGGGAACAAATAACATAGTGATCAATCTGTTAATACCTGTAAAAATATTATATGGATACTTAGAAATTCCAATATAATTCAAAAATACATCTACTTTTGAAAATTTAGTTGGGAACCAAAATGAACTAATCGTTATTAGAAACCAAATTGAATAATATATAATACAACCACACATTAAAGAAAGGATATAAAATAATATTTTTAATGAATTTAAATGTACATTTAAATTTCCATAACTTATAAAAATGATCGCAAGACCAAAAAAAGTATTCACGAATTGAACTAAATTAAATGATCTAAAAATATAGAACAACTGAGTATC
The DNA here is from genome assembly GCF_041431945.1 of Streptococcus sp. 27098_8_66. Taxonomy (NCBI): domain Bacteria; kingdom Bacillati; phylum Bacillota; class Bacilli; order Lactobacillales; family Streptococcaceae; genus Streptococcus; species Streptococcus sp. 27098_8_66. The sequence continues at coordinate 43,760 of NZ_JAPVYS010000014.1, forward strand.
AAACGGCCTCAATAAAATTTGATCCAAGTTACCACTCAAAATATCTGATTCTAAAATTCCCATACTTCTAATTAACAATCCCATCATAACTCCATCTACAATAGTGTAGGAACCTACCAAAAATAAAATTTGATAATAGTCCCAACCATTAAAAGAGTCTATGTTTAAGAAAATCAATCTAAAAAATACAATAGGTAAACCAATCCACAGTATCGACGAAAATAGACCACAAAAGAAGTCAAAATGAAAATTCATATCAGATTTAAAACCAAAATGAAGTAGCCTAAAAATTACTTTTATTCTAAACATTTTATCCTCCCACATTTGAGAAGTGCTCCACTCCTTTTCTCAATATGAATCTTGATATAATATAAAAAATGATGCACCAAATCAATTGAATACAAATAATTCTCAAATAGTCTATTAATTTATATGTATCATTACTAAACATCTGAAGCGGTTCATATACTAAGTATTTAAAAGGTAATACATCTAAAAACAGACGAAAATTATTTGAAAAAAAACTTAAAGGCAATAATATTCCTGATAAAAACTGAATTACTATTTCTTTAACAGTAAGGACAAAAAATATATTTTCTAACCAAAAAGAAAGCATACCTACACAACATGATATTAAAAACCATAGAACCATAGATAGAATAATTGCAATACTTCCTAAAATAAGAATTTCAATGGTTAATAACTCATTCTTGTAATAAACACTGGAGAATAAAATGACAGGAATGATGATAAATAATAAATGAGCAAGCCTATCTCCAAGCATTTTACAAAAATAATACTTATAAAAAGTAACAGGTTTTATTAATATGCTAAAAAAATTTCCTGAATGAACATCGTCATTGATTTCCCAATCAACTGGATAAAAAACAAAATATGAAAAAATTATAGTCCCCAAATAGTATTGAACCATTGAGGTAAAATCATATCCTGCTATATTTATCTGGTTACTCTGATATATATACGTCCATAAAAATACTGATATCATAATTTGTATACTTGCCTGTAACATTAACAATAGTACACTTGATTTATAGTTCAAAATAGATCGAAATGATATCAGAATAATAGACATTTCTTTTTTCAATTGTGCTCCTTTTTTGTAAAATAGTTTTGTAAAATAATTTCTTCTAAAGAAAGATTTGATATTTCAAAATCTTCTATATCTACAAGCTTATTGATTGATTCTAATGTCTCAAAGACAAAATCTCTAGGTATTTTTAGTATACATTCCGATTTTGTTTGAGAAATGACTACTACTCCTTTAACAGAGCATAACTCTGGTACCAAATCTAATGTCATTTTTATCTTTAAATATTTAAAATCAGAAAATTTAGATAAAATAACATCCATTGACTCCTGCAAAATAATTTTTCCTTTGTCAATGACGATTAATTCGTCACAAACAGACGAAATATCATCCATATCATGACTCGTTAAAATAATAGTAGTATGACATTCTTCATTCATTTTCTTTAAAAATGTTCTGATATCTTTTTTAGACTGTATATCTAACCCTATAGTAGGCTCGTCTAAAAATAATATTTCCGGACTTGTTAAAGATGCCGCGATAAACTCCATTTTCATTTTTTGTCCAAGAGAGAGGGTCCGGACCTGCTGGTAAAGCTGATCTTTTACATTCAACAAATTGCTTAATTCCTGAATTCGTTCTTGTAAAATCGCCGGTTCTACCTCATATAAAGTACCAATCAATTGAAAATAATCCATAGCCGAAACATCTTGAAATAACTGTAATTTATTTCCTACTACTATTGAAATTTTTTTTCTAAAATTTATACTTCTTTTAAATGGAATTTCTCCATTCACTTCTAATTTTCCGGAACTAGGATAAAGAGTCCCAGTCAACATTTTAATCGTTGTGGATTTACCAGCTCCATTACTCCCAATAAAGCCAACTATACTCCCTCTCTTAATCGTAAAACTAATATCTTGAACAGCTCGAATCGTTATTTGATTACGTTTCAAAAATCTCTTGATAAATGGGAGTCTTGAATCAAAATTATAAAAATTTTTAGATAAATTCTGAGCATTAATAACTATTTCACTCATATATCTCTCCTTTCGATAAAATATATTTACTTGTACTTTTTCCATACTTTACCAAAATGCTAAAGATTGAGCTAAAATCTTCGGGATGGGTAAAATAATATTTGTCTTTAAAAAGTTTCTCAAAACCTTCAAGGCGATTATTGAAATCATTAAATTTTGTATTGTCTAGCTGGTTGAATGTCTCTTTAATATCCATAAACTTTCTCCGTGATTCTTTATTTCACTTTATAAATAGAAGAGTGTCTATATATTTATAGATCCTCAAGAACTTGCATTTTATCAAGTATAAGTAGAATAGTATGTAAGGGTTTACATTTTCATATTATATGATTATTTAAGGAATCCGTCAATTTTCCACATTATTATATGACAAAATGTATTTTTTAAAAATGCAAAAATCTATGAGCAAGATGTTTGACTTCCTTTTTTAAAGTATATATACTTATATTAACCTTAGAAAAGAAAAAATGTTTGAACAGATATTCAATAATAATTACTTTTTTTAAAATTAAAATTCGAACTTTAAATTTTTATCTTTTTTATATTATTGAGTAACCTAAATTGCCCAATTTGTAAAATTTAGCTAGACAAAAAAAGACATCCAAGAGAAATTTCTTAAATGTCTGTAAACGTTGATATAAGCGTGTTGATTAACGTTTTGATAATTGTGATGCTTTACGAGCTTTCTTAAGACCTGGTTTGGAAAGTATGGATTTCAGTTGGACTAAAAACAGCGTAATATCAAGGATTTTCTGAACGAAATCTACTTATTCATTTCATAAAATTTGAATCAATATTGTTTTAATAGGGGAATAGTTTAGGTCTGTAAGCATTAAAATAATACACCTAACTTTGGTCACCGTTTTCTAGTTATTCACTCTTTTTTCAGATAGTGTTTTTAAAGTTATGATGTAAAATGCCGCAATCAAAACACTATACATCATAATCGGAGGATAGAGAATTAAGGATAGAATCAATCCCACTCCTTTAATTATTAGGTCAGGTATCAATAACTTTCTATATTGTGCG
>NZ_JAPVYS010000015.1:0-37152 GCF_041431945.1 Streptococcus sp. 27098_8_66
AATATTCATTGCCGGATGCAAGTGGCAAAAAAAGAGTAATTTTGGTATAGCTATTTGCCTTAGAATCAATCTCCATATGATAGGCTTCGCCAAATTGAAGATGCAATCGTTGGTCCACATTTTTCAAGCCAACACCTCCTAAACGAAGAAGGGTTTGGTCTGTTGATCCTGATCGGTCAAACCCTCGTCCATTGTCAAAAATCGATACGCAGGCGTAGTCTCCACTGACTTCAGTTGTCACTCGAATGAGACCTGGCCGATCGATCTCTTTAATGCCATGGTAAATCGCATTTTCCACTAAAGGCTGAAGCACTAATTTTGGAAGCTGATAGTCGCCCAACCGTTCATCTTCTAGAATTTCATAGTTGAGCTTTTCACCATAACGTTGTTTTTGAATGAAAAGATACTGGCGGACATGGTCGATTTCATCTCTCAGTAGGATTTGTTCCTGGCCTTGGTTAAGAGCCAGTCGAAAATATTGAGCCAGAGACTTAGTGATGTCGACCACGCGCCGACTATCATTAAACTCCGCCATCCAGACAATCGTATCCAAGGTATTGTAGAGGAAATGCGGATTAATCTGAGCCGAAAGTGCCCGCAACTCGTACCGCCGTGCGTTCTGTTCCTCTTCCTTGACCTGTTGCATAAGGTGATCGATTTGGTCCAACATGGCATTAAAAGCTTGAGCGAGGTCCACCAATTCTGGAGATCCTTTGGCTACAGCCCTCAAGTGGGCATCTCCTGCTCCAATCCTCAAAATGATGGTTTGAAGGTCTCGTAAGGGTTTGATCCACAAACGCAGAACAAAGCCAATCCCTATTAAACACATGATCAAAGCTAGTAATCCTAGGCCAATGAAAGAGTATAGGAGCTGCGACTGTAGCATCTGAAGTCCTTCAAGTGAAGCCACTCCAATCAAGGTCCAATCGCTATCTGGAATCGGAACCTGATAGATAAAATTCTTCTCTCCTTTGCCATAACCATCTTTCACAGCAATATAGGGCTGCATGGCCTGCATTTCTTGACTGGAAGAATAAACCGCTTTTTTGGGATGGTAGACAAACTCATGCTTTTGATTAATGATAAAACTAAAGCCTTGTTTCCCTAGTTGAAGGTGATCCAAGTAAGCCTGAAGGCTATCATAGCCAATATCCAAGCGTACTACTCCGAGATTTTGGCCAGTCTGATCGACCACTTCTTGGGTAATAGAAACCACCCATTTTTCTTTTTCCGAAGTCAAGGATTCCTTTCGAGCTGGCGTCAAGACCGGCATGGCTCTTTCCTTAATCGCCTCTTGATACCAACTTTCATTCATCATATCTGAGGAAGTCTGCATGCTGATTTTGGAATCTGTCGCTACCAGACGTCCATCCTTGGTCACCAAGACCGCTGAGACTAGGTCCGGATCCGTTTCAATCATCGTTCGCATCAGGTGTTGAACCGTTTCTTGATTCGCACTCTTGTCTTGTGCAAATTGGCGAACAGCCTGCTCTTTGCTAAGAACCGTGGTGGTCTGCTTTAATTTTTTTAGATAGGAGGTGATGAACTGACTGCTTTGATCGATACTATTTCTTGTCGTCCGCTCTGTTTGCTGGCGGATCGTCCCTGAACTCGTTTGATAGTAAAGACTACCAATAAGACCAAACAGCAGGAGAATGAAGAGAAAAAAGTAGAGGACCAGCTGAATCAGCAAGGGATATCGTTTCATTCATGCTCTCCTTTTTTGTACTGCCTTGGTGTCACCCCAACAACCTGCTTAAAGCGTTGAGAAAAATAGTTCATATCTTCAAAACCAACCTGATCGGCGATCTCATAAATCTTTAGATCTGTCGTGAGAAGCAAGAGTTGAGCCTTCTTCATTCGCTCCTGGATGAGGTAGTCTTGGAAGGGGAGTCCCAATTTTTTCTTGATCAATACGCTTAGATAAGAGGCACTGAAACCAAGTTGATAGGCCAGATCCTTTAGAGTTAACTGAGAGTCTGCTAAACGAGCATGAATGGCTTCTTCCAAGTCTGTCGAATAACCATGTCTGACCAAATCTTCGACTTGCGCTTTCTTACGCTCTTGATCAAGTTTTCCTTTCACCTTTGCTAACATCTCTTCAATATCATCTTTTGAAAAAGGCTTCAGCAAATAATCATCTGCACCTAACTTGATGGCTTTCCTCGCAAACTCAAAGTCATCATAACCTGTCAAAAAAATGATATGACAAGACGGAGACTGCTCTTTGACGAGATGGGCCAGATCCAAGCCATTCATTTGTGGCATATTGATATCGGTTAGAAGGATATCGGCTGGTTGCTCTTTAAACTTTTCCCAAGCCTCACGGCCATTTTCTGCCTGGTTGATGACAGTCATTCCAAACTGTTCATAATCTACTAAGGAAGTCAGACCCTGCCGGATAAGCTCTTCATCTTCCACAATCATGATCGCATACATGTCTTTCACCTACTTGTCTTTGCTATACTTATTATAGCAAATTGTGGTTCCAAATGTCTCAGACATAGTCCAATAAATAACCGTAGCCCTTTTCTTTCATTTCTGCTTTGGGAATGAAGGTAATAGACAAACTATTGATGCAATAGCGAAGGCCGCCTTTTTCCTTGGGACCGTCGGTAAAAACATGGCCCAGATGGGAATTTCCCACACGGCTCCGAACTTCTGTCCGCGTCATATTGAAACTCTTATCCTCCTTATAGATTGCCACATCAGGACTAATAGGACGACTGAAACTTGGCCAACCACAACCAGAATCAAATTTATCCTTAGAGGAAAAGAGCGGCTCACCGGTCACGACATCTACATAAATACCGGCATCAAACTGATCCCAGTAACGATTGGAGAAGGCCCGTTCGGTATCATTTTTTTGTGTCACCGCATACTCTTCAGGAGATAACTTCTTTTTGATTTCCTCATCGCTTGGCTTAGAGTAGCGACTAGCATCAATAACAGGATAAGAAGCCTGATTGACATCGATATGGCAGTACCCATTCGGATGTTTCTTTAGATAATCCTGGTGGTAGTCCTCAGCCTTGATGAAATTAGTCAGTGGCTCTTTTTCCACCGCTAACGGTTTGTCGTATTTTTTTGCTACCTCTTCAAAGACTTGGTTAATAGTTGGAAGGTCTTCTTGGGAGACATAATAGACACCTGTTCGGTATTGAGTTCCTTGATCATTTCCTTGACGATTCTTCGACGTTGGGTCGATAATCCGGAAATAATGCAGGAGCAATTCTTTCAGAGATACCTGCTTGACATTGTAAGTGATATGAACTGTTTCAGCATGGCCTGTTTGAGGGACTAATTCATACTTGGTTGTTTCTCCCTTTCCATTGGCATAGCCTGATACAGCATCAATCACACCTGGAACACGGGAGAAATATTCCTCTACGCCCCAGAAGCAACCACCAGCCAAATAAATTTCACGCTGATCCTTTGGATCAACCTTTTCATTTGTTTCCTTTTTGGCTACTGGAGTCTGACTCATCGATGCTTTTTTAATCATCTCAGTGCTTGTTTCTGATTGATCCATTCCGTTTGATCCCTTACTAAAGAAAAAGAAACCAATGAATAGTAAGCCAACGAGAAGGATAGCAAACACTTTCCATTTTGTTTCCATTGTCTATCTCCTTACTGCATGTTCTCTAGGGTCTTGAGGATATCCTCTTTATTCATATAGCCAATATGACTCTTTGCTAAAGTCCCATCACTATTGATAAAGAGCGCCGATGGATATGAACGAATCCCATACTCTTTTAGCAGTTCCCCTTTACTATCTAGCAAGACCGGGAAATCCTTGTAATCCAAAGACTGGTACCAGTTTTTGAAATCTGCTTCCGATTTTTCACCATTAAAGGTTGGAGCTACAACGGATAAGACCACATAATCCTTACCCTCCTCTGCCTTTGCTAAATCATTTGTGTCGCCTAATGTTGAAAGACAGATTGAGCACCAGGAAGCCCAAAATTTGAGGTAAACTTTCTTTCCCTTGTAATCGGATAAGCGGTAGGTCTTACCGTCTACTCCTTGCAGGTTAAACTCCTTCACTTTCTTGCCAGATGGTTGCCTAGCCCCAGCTTTGGCTGTTTGTTGGCTCATGTCCTTATTGGAAGTAGCCATTCCTTGACTCGAGCAAGCCCCCAAAAGTCCAGTACACAAGAATCCTGCAGCTACTAAAGCTAATTTCTTCATCATTATTACCTCTTTAAATAAGGAGAAAGTCATCCTCAGATGACCTCTCCCTTCTTTCATTAGTTGTCTGATTTCATATCAGATGATCCACTCTTTTCGTCTTTCATTTCTGAATCGCTGGATTTCATCTCATCCTTTTTCATATCGTCCTTCATTTCAGAACTGCTGTCAGACATCATAGATGAATCTTTCATGTCTTCTTTTTTCATTTTATCATCGGACATGGATGAATCCTTCATGTCATCCTTCTTCATATCGTCCTTCTTCATATCGTCCTTCTTCATATCGTCCTTCTTCATCATACTACTATCGTCCGTTTTTTTCATGTCTGAATCTGATTTCTGTCCAGAACAAGCTGCTAAAGTGACGATGCTAAGTGTAGCAATAGAAAGTGCAAGAATTTTTTTCATGATTTTTCTCCTTTAATCATTCAAGATTAGTGAAACAGGGATGCGAGGCTATTAAGATTTCCTAGCATCAGCAAGATGCCCATCAAGATGATGAGGGCACCACCAATTTTTTTCAAGGTTCCCATATGGGGCTTGAGTTTAGCAAAATGTTGTAGAACCCAGCTAGAAGCCAAGGCTAAAAGCAAGAAAGGCAGAGCCAAGCCTAATGTATATACCAGCATCAGGAGAGCGCCTTGCAATGCACCATCTCCTCCAGAAGCTGCAATGGCTAGAACAGAACTCAAAACTGGTCCGACACAAGGGGTCCAACCAAAACTGAAGGTGACCCCTATCAGAAAAGCATTGAAGAATTCATTGCGCTCCCGATTCTTTTTGAGTTGGATAGTCTTTTGCTTTTGGAGTTGTCTCAGATTGATCACTTCCATTTGGTGAATCCCTAGTAAGATCACAATCCCTCCTAGCAGATAGCGAAACCATGGAGCATACAATACCTGACCAAGAGCCCCTGCACCGTATCCTAGAATTAGGAAAACAGTTGATAGACCTGCGATAAAACAAAGAGTCTTCACCAAGCCATACCAAGAAATATCTCTTCCAAAAATTCGAACAGTTTTCACACGTTCAGAATCCAATAGAATCCCTACATAGACTGGCATCAGTGGCAAAATACATGGGGAGAAAAAGGATAGAACTCCCGCTAAGAATACTGAAATGGAAAACAAACTGGTTTGAATCATTTCACTACCTCCCTTTCTTTCTGATACCAGTATAAAGAAAAAATCCCTCTAAAAATAGAGAGATTGATAAGCAAAAACTTGAATTTGATTAGAAGATGAATGTTCCCCTCTGCTAACACGATGTCATACGTTCAAGTACGAAATTTGTCAAACAGGCTACTTTAGTTCTTTTTCAAATAATCGATGGCATCCTGCAAGGTTTTGACGGGAACGATTTTCATCTTCGAATGAATTTGTTTCGCGGCTTCTTTCGCTGTTTCATAGTTTGATTTGGCCTTGGGATTGGCTTTCTTTTCTTCTTTGGAAACTGGATTATTAGGGGCAAAGAAAATTTCTGCTCCTTCTTTATCGGCTGCGACGACTTTCTTGTCAATCCCACCGATATCGCCAACCGTTCCATCTTGGTTAATGGTTCCTGTCCCCGCAATATGGCGTCCCTGACGAAGATCTGGATCAGCCACTTGGGTGTAGATGGCTAGGCTAAACATCATACCGGCACTTGGTCCACCAATCCCTTGGGTCGCAAACTGGACAGGAACATCGCCTTTGGCTTCAGTCCGGTCGATCAAGCTAATCCCAATTCCGTTTTTCCCGTTGGACAATTTGATGATCTTTCCATCTGCTGTCTTGGTTTGTCCATCCTCAATATAGGTCACTGAAACGGGATCGCCAATTTTTTGAGAACCAACATAGTCAATCAATTCTTTGGAACTCTTAAAGGTCTTGCCATTCACACCTGTGACGGTATCCGCAATGTTCAAGATTCCCTTAAAGGTCGAATCATCTGCCACTTGCATGACATAAACACCTAGAAAGTCCATCTGGGTTTCTTTCCCAGCTGTCTTCAATCCTTGGTAGATGGCCATATTTTGCGAGGTTTCCATATAGAATTGGTTAATCCGCGTAAATTCTTGGCTCGAACTACCACCTGTCATATCCTTTGCAGAGTAGATATCTGTAAAAGGTGTCGCCCAAGCATAGATCAAATCAGCCGGAGTCGCTTCTTTCACTGCCACGGTTACAAAGTCATAAGACCCTGACTTGGTATCCATTTTTCCATCTACTGTCATGACGGATCGAATATCTTCTGCCGTTCCTGGCATCTCAATATAATAGGGAAGGCGAATCACAAAAGCAGCTAGCAAAAGGAGCAAGAAAAGAACGCCTGCAATCGGCCATCGGTATTCTTTCAACCGTCCCTTTTTCTTTTTAGTGGTCAAGCTTGGTTTATTCGCTTGTGTCATCTTTGATTTCCTCCATTACACTCTTTGGGACATAAGGTGAGATATCCTGCTGAAAAGCCAGCAACTCTCGAATACGTGTTGAACTAATGGCCTGGTAAGGAGGCTGGGTATAGAGATAAACCGTCTCCAATTCAGGCGCCAACTGGTGATTAAAATAATCCATATTGGCTTCGTATACTAGATCCTGTGCATTGCGCAAGCCCCGGATCAAGGTGATGACCCCAAGATTGCGCGCCACTGTCACAGCTAACTCTTGAGTCGACGTCACAATTTCAACATTTTCCAAATGAGCCAAGGCCCCTTTCACCATGCGCACGCGCTGCTCAATGGAAAAGAGTCCGACTTTTTCCGGATTATAAAAAATTCCGACATAGACACAGTCAAACAAGCGACTAGCTCGCTCGATCAATTGCACATGCCCAATGGTAATCGGATCAAACGATCCTGTAAACAATCCAGTTCTATCTGACATATACTGTTACCTTACTAATTCCATAGATTTTTTCTTTCCAGATTCCCACTTGTCCGATTTCCTCAGGAAGTTCTACGTGTTTATCAGTTTCGCACACAATCATGATCTCCTCTGACAAGAGTTGTCGCTCGCACAAGGTTTCGATATCGCGAACAATCTCTTCCTTGGCATAAGGAGGGTCTAAGAACACCAAATCAAAGGTGCCCGTTAAAAGCCCTAAGGCCTGCTTGGCCTCCATTTTTAGCAGTTGAAACCGTTCCTTTTCCTTGGTCATGGCAATATTGGCTGCTACAATCTCCTGCGCTCTACGATCTCTTTCCACTAGAACGGCCTCTGACATGCCTCGAGAAACTGCTTCGATAGAGAGCCCACCGCTTCCTGCATAGAGATCCAGCACTCTTCCACCATCAAAGTAAGGACCAATCATATTGAACATGGCCCCTCTGACCTTATCAGAAGTCGGCCTGGTTGTTTTTCCTTCAAGTGTTTTGAGGGGACGTCCTCCATAGGTTCCAGATACTATTTTCATAGGGACCATTATACCAAAAAAAATCAGAAAATTGCAATTTGATATGGTCAAGCGACAATTAAAAGAGCCGAGCACTCTGCTCGACTCTTTCTTTCCTTATAGGATATTTTCATATTCATCACGGACAGATTGAGGCCAGACACTGGTTTGGACTTCACCGATATGTTTCTTACGAAGCAAGAACATCGCCAAACGAGATTGTCCGATCCCTCCACCAATTGTAAGTGGGAAAAGACCATTTAACAAAGCTTTGTGCCACTCTAATTGGAGACGATCCTCGTCCCCTGTAATCGCAACTTGACGGCGAAGCGTATCTTCATCGACACGGATTCCCATTGAAGACAGCTCAAAGGCTGAACCTAGAACGTCATTCCAGACGAGGATATCGCCATTCAAGCCCTTGTAGCCATTTTCAGACTCTGTTGTCCAGTCATCGTAGTCAGGTGCACGTCCATCGTGTGGTTTGCCATCTGCAAGCTCTCCACCAATCCCGATCAAGAAGACAGCTCCGAATTCTTTGGCAATGGCATTTTCACGCTCTTTTGGAGTTAAATCTGGATAGCGTTCCACCAACTCTTCTGTGTGAACGAAGGTAATTTGTTTTGGAAGAACTGACTCAATATCATAGCGCGCTTCTACTGCTAGTTCTGTTAAACGAATCGCCTTGTAGATTTTTTCAACCGTTTCTTTGAGGTAGGCGATGTTGCGTTGACCATTTGGGATGACTTTTTCCCAGTCCCATTGGTCTACATAAACAGAGTGGATAGCGTCTAGCGAATCTTCATCTGGACGAAGAGCCTTCATATGGACAAAGAGACCTTCTCCTTCGCCAAAACCAAAACGTGCCAAGGTATGGCGTTTCCATTTTGCAAGTGAATGCACGACTTCATAAGTCTCATCAGGAATTTGAAGGACCTTTACAGATACCGGATGTTCAATCCCAGAAAGGTTATCCTGCATCCCGTCTCCGACCTTGCTCAAAATCGGTCCTTGGACTTCAATGATGTCCAATTTATCTTTTAAATACTGCGTAAACGTCGTTTTAACAAATGAAATTTCTTTTTGTTGGTGGATAAAACTTTTTTTCATATAGTTCCTCATTTATAGACATTTTAGAAATGATTATACTCTTTTTTCAATCAAAATCAAGTCTTTTCATTCGTTTTCAACTGAATTTTTCTCTTGCAAAAAGGATTCATTTTTGATAAACTATATGTAACTTTTAAAACGTTACATAGGAGAACTGACATGTTTGATGCAAAAAAACTAAAAGAAAGACGCCTGGAAAAAGGCTTGACCCAAGCAGATGTCTACGAGGATCTCAAGATTTCTCGCAAGACTTACTCCAGTTGGGAGAATGGCTTAGCGGAGCCACACGAAAAAAATCTCAGGAGGTTGGCCAAGCGCCTCTCCGTTAAAGAGGACTACTTTATTAACAAAGACTCCGCACTCTACACCTACCCTTTATTAACCCCACCTCATCAAAAGAAAGTCGACCAGTTGGCCAGCCAGTTATTGGAACAGCAGCAAAAAGTTGTTTCCTTAACAGCTTATAAGGTTCTTTCAATTGAGCTAGCAGCCGGTTTAGGACACACCTTTTATGACAACGAAACGGACTATGAAACCGTCTATTTTGACCAAGAGATCCAGCACGATTTCGCTTCTTGGGTATCAGGTGATTCGATGGAACCTCTCTATCCCAACGGCTCTGTTGCCCTCATGAAGCAGACTGGCTTTGACTATGATGGGGCTGTCTACGCCCTCATCTGGAATGGAAAAACCTACATCAAGAAAGTCTATCGGGAAGCTGAAGGATTGCGCTTAGAATCCATCAACCCTGACTATGATGATTTATTTGCTCCCTATGAAGACGAGCCCAAAATCGTCGGTATTGTGGTCGGGCATTTTCTCCCACTTGAGGTTTAAATATGCTATTTGATTATTCACGTGAGCCTCATTCTGATATTGCTTTTGTGGATATGAAAAGTTTTTATGCCAGTTGTGAATGTGTCCGTCTAGGGCTCAATCCCTTGACGACTTCTCTTTGCGTCATGAGTCGAAGCGACAATTCTGCTGGCCTGATTTTGGCGAGCTCTCCCGTTTTCAAACAAGTCTTTGGCAAGAAAAATGTCAGCCGTAGCTACGACCTACCTTTTGACATCAAAACCAGAAAATTTAATAGCTACGTCGCTAAAAAGCAAGGATTGCCCACAGATCCAGCCTTTATTGCATCCATTGAATCCTGGGCCAAGAGGACCCTGATTGTACCTCCTCGGATGAATGCCTATATTCAGGTCAATATGGAAATTCAGAAGGTCTTTCAGGAATTTGCGGCACCAGATGATATTTTTCCTTACTCGATTGACGAAGGCTTTATCGATCTGACTTCTTCCTTAAATTATTTTATTCCAGATCCCTCCCTCTCTCGAAAGGAAAAACTGGATCTCCTTTCTGCCAGAATCCAAAAAAGGATCTGGCAGGAAACTGGAATCTACTCTACCATCGGCCTCAGCAATGCCAATCCCCTTCTTGCCAAGCTAGCCTTGGACAATGAAGCTAAGCATTGCCGAAATATGCGCTCCAATTGGTCTTATGAAGATGTAGAAAGTAAGGTCTGGAAACTGCCCCAGCTCACTGATTTTTGGGGCATTGGACGTCGCACTGAAAAACGATTGCAAAAGATCGGGATCACGTCTATTGCCGAACTGGCTCAAGCTCACCCCGATCTCTTAAAGAAAGAATTTGGAGTCATGGGCCTTCAACTGTGGTTCCATGCTCATGGCATTGATGAAAGCAATGTCCACAAGCCTTATCATCCGAAGTCACGAGGTATTGGTAACTCTCAAATCTTGCCCTATGACTACCATCTACAAACCGACATTGAACTGGTATTTCGGGAGATGGCTGAACAGGTGGCTATTCGCTTGCGACGGAAAAAAAAGAAGACCCAACTGGTCTCCATTCATGCCTCCTACTCCAAAATCGAGGGGCTTCCGTCCATTCACTGCCAGCAAAAGATTGAGCCTACCCAATCCACCAAGGTTTTATCCGATACGGTTCTGCGGCTCTTTCGCTCCAAGTACGAAGGAGGCGCCATTCGGCAGATTGGTGTTTTTTATGGAGAACTTGTCGAGGAGTCTCTTCAACTCCTTTCTCTCTTCGATGACCCAGTAGACTTGGAAAAAGAGGAGAAACTCCAGCAGACCATTGACCGCATTCGGGATCAATTTGGCTTTACCTCTCTTCAGAAAGGCTCCTCATTACTAGAAAACTCACGCGCCATTGCACGCAGTAAACTAACAGGCGGACATTCCGCAGGAGGCTTAGATGGATTAACATGATCGACCGTTCTTATCTCCCTTATCAATCCGCCCGCGAATTTCAAGATCGTGGCATGGCCAAATGGGCTGGCTTCTTTTTATCCGAGCACACAACTGCCCTGCATACAAAAGAAATTGACCGCAGTCAGCTCACAATTCTTCCACTTGCTGAACAGATCCAGCTCCTGGAGCAGGCCTTTCAACAACAAACGACGATTTCGATCACAACTCTAGAGGGGAATCAATTTGCAACCTACACAGCTTCGATTCACACCTTATCTGCTTCTGAGGTTCTTCTCAAAAGCGATGGCCACTATCACCGTCTCCTCGTAGACTCTATCATTTTTATTGAATCTGAGGAAACATCCTATGAAACCTATTCAGACTAAACACGAATTACAATTTGATTATTTTTCGGAGAATTACCACCAATTTGAGATAGAGTTTTACAAGTGGGCAGCTACTTCTACACCGCTCGTCTTTTTAGAAGATGATATTCTCCACTCCATGGCAGCAGGCCAGCGAAATTACTTTCGTCTTCACCACACCAAAAGTCGGGATCATCGAGACCATTATTTCTATTTTAAAGTTTCCACACTCTCCCAATCACCCCTGACCCGTATTTACGCTTATACAGGACATCACTTACAAAAGATAGATCCTCATCAGACAGAGAAAAAGGATAGCTTGATCTAAGAAGCTATCCTTTTTCTTGATTTATGGGATTCACTACAGTCCTTACGAGTGATTAGAATCCATCTACGTTTGTGTAGATTTTTTGTACGTCTTCGTCATCTTCAAGAACGCTGTAAAGTTTTTCAAATGTTTCCAAATCTTCACCTGACAACTCAACTTCTGATTGAGGAATCATTTCCAATTCTGTTACTTGGAATTCTTCGACACCTGATTCACGCAAAGCAACGATTGCTTTGTGAAGATCAGTTGGAGCAGTGTAGACGGTGATCGTTCCTTCTTCTGCTTCGACATCATCTACATCCACATCTGCTTCAAGCAAAAGTTCAAAGATTGCATCGGCATCATCACCAGCAAAGACGATAACACCCTTGTTGTCAAAGAGGTAAGATACAGAACCGGACGCTCCCATGTTCCCACCGTTTTTACCAAAAGCAGCACGGACATTGGCAGCTGTACGGTTAACGTTTGAAGTCAAAGTATCAACAATCAACATCGAACCATTTGGTCCGAACCCTTCGTAACGTCCTTCTGTAAAGGTTTCGTCAGTGTTTCCTTTTGCCTTATCGATCGCTTTATCAATAACGTGTTTTGGCACTTGCGCTTGTTTCGCACGGTCAATAACGAATCTCAAAGCAGTATTTAGTTCTGGATCTGGTTCACCCTTTTTAGCAGCTACATAGATCTCCACACCAAATTTGGCATACACTTTTGAGTTGGCACCATCTTTGGCAGTTTTCTTGGCAACAATATTGGCCCATTTACGTCCCATGAGGATTCTCCTTAAATTTTTTCAAATTATTTTCAATCTTTAACATTATATCACAAATCATCAAAGTTAGACTAGATTTTTCTATTTTTAGAAAGGGGATTTTATAGGAATTTTCTTCGAGCTGGAAACTTTAAAGAGCTATCCTAACTATCAAAAAGATCCTCTTTTAAAGACTTAATAATGATCTTTAAAAGAGAGGAAAGCGACACCTGACTCATCTAGCATATAAATCAGGCGATTCTCTGCATCAATCCGTCTTGACCATGCTCCTTGAAAGTCATATTTCAAGGGCTCAGGCTTACCAATCCCAGCAAATGGATCCCTCTGTATCTCTTTGATAAGTCTATTGATTCGCTTCAATGTCTTTTTGTCCTGACTTTGCCAGTAACAATAATCCTTCCAGGCATCTTCTGTAAACTTGAGTAACATCCGTTACCCCTCAATCTCATGGAGTTGAACCTGACCAGCTCGGACTTCTGCCATGCCCCGCAAGACCTTATCTGACAATTCCTTGTTCTGAGCTAGTCTCAGGGTTTCCTGTAGGCTATCCCACTCGCTCTTAGAGATGACCACAATATCTTCGTCTGGATTCTTATTTACAACCGTCAAAGGCTCAAACTCATCATTCACCTTCTTCATATAATCCTTCAAATGATTGCGGAATGTTGAATAAACGACTGCTTCCATGACCATACCTCATTCTACCTCTTTTCTTTTATTATACATGAAAAAGAAAAACTTGTCAGGAACTTGTACAAGTTTTTCCCTCTTCACTTAATTATTCGTAAAAAGTTTCTAAATTTGGTAAAAAAATCTACTGTCTAAAAAGATTTTTTAGACAGTAGATAAACACTGTTTCCGCACATCATCACTTTCTTGCCTTACGTGAATGTGGGCAGAGAGGGTAGGTAAAACCATTTATTCTTCTACTCTCACGGGCACCCGACCCCAGATCTGTTCTAGCAATTGGGGATGGCCTAACTGATACACCTGATCCGCTTGCTGGGTCAAGGCATCCCAAGGTTCCTTACCGATTCGGGTCACGATTTCTACTGATTTTTTCAAGCCTTTGAGGTGGGCTTGTCCCTTTGCGGAAAATCCTAAGACATGAATGGCGTCGGGAAGAGCTTGATCCATCGCCCCTACCAAGATGTAGGTCAAGATTCGGCGCACGCGTGCCTTGGTATAGCGCTTGGTTGCGACTTTCTCCACCAGGTCTTCCACAGAACTAGCACTTCGAATCGCATACTTTATCCGATGGGCCAGTTCCTCATTGACTTGAAAAATCTGTGTCAGATCCGGATGGGTTAGGATTTGATAACGGAGCAGTTGGTCATAATCCTCCCAAGATACCTGTGGAGCCGACTGAAAGAGTTGGCTATTAGGCATGAATCTAGCGACAAAGTCCTGATCTTCCTTGTGTATGCGTAGACTAGTTGCAGAAGCATAGGCCACTTCTTTTTCTTCTGAATGGTAACCTGCTCCCTGGCGTTGGACGGGCTTGAGCACAATCCCCTTCCCAGCACAAGCCTTGGCATAGGCCAAACCCAGAATATGATTGGGAGTATCCCCTGTGAACTCCACTCCAACAAAGGTTTCCCACATTTTTTGGGTCTTTTGTGGATAGGATAAATCGTCTGGAAAGCTTCGCAAGAAAGCTTCCATTTCCGCTTCTTTCTCCGAATAAACAGTCGCAATCGCTTGGTAATCTATGACCGCTTCTGTCCCAAAAGTCAATTGGTCGATCCCCAGACGGGAAAAGATCTCTACCGCTCCCTTGGCAAAATGGTCAGCCGACTGAACAGCCACGAGAAAGGGGAGCTCGACCACCAGGTCCGCTCCATTTTCCAAAGCCATCTGCGCGCGAATCCACTTGTCTACAATGGCAGGCTCGCCACGTTGAACAAAATTCCCAGACATGGCCACAATCTTCAGCCCTTCTGCCTGTTCTAGCAGATACTTGTGTCCATTATGAAAGGGATTAAATTCTGCAATAATACCTGTAACTGTCATGCTGTCCTACTTCTGTGCTACAAAAAACCAACGTTTGCTGGTCTTTGTTGGCTCTTTGTCTTCAAAGTCTGCATACAATTTGAAAGATTTAAAGCCAGCCTGCTCCAATAAGATGTCATAGGTTAAAACTTCATAAGTGCGTTCCTCATGAACTTCATCGTGCCGACTAAAGGAGCCATCCTCTTCTTGGACAAAGAAGGTTAACTCATGGACGATCGAGTGAGGGGCCGCATCCTCATAGGTATCCCAGAGCATAGCAAAGTCTTCTGCATTTTCGTGGTAGGAATAGCCTGGGAAAACCTCATCCGTCTGATAGGTTGAATGGACATCAAAGATAAAGACTCCGTCCTCATTGAGGGCATTATAGACTTCTTTGAAGACATCCCCTACTTCTACCTCGTCTTGCATGTAGCAGATAGAATCCGAGTAGCAGGTCACGAAATCATAAGTGCCTGCTTGCGAAAGGTCCAGCATATTGCCCTCGATAAAATCAATCTTTTGCTTGGCTGAAGCAGCTCTTTTTTCAGCAATTTTCAGCATGTCAGCACTCAGGTCTAACCCTGTCACATCAAATCCAGCTTGAGAAAAGCGAACAGACTGAATCCCTGTCCCACAAGCCAATTCCAGTAATTTTTTCTTATCTTTTGTCTTTGGGAGATGGCGGAGGGAAAAATCCGTCCATAAGTCATACAGACTATCATCCATGACCGCATCGTAGACCGCCGCAAAGGTTTCATATGTTGCCATAATTAAGATACAAAGAGCGTTAAAAGCAAAGAGAAAATAGGAAACTTTCTGCCGTATCGTCAGATACAAAGGAAGTTACCCTTTTTCTCACAGCTTTTAGCTCGTGTTCAATTATCAAATTAACCAAACACGAGGCCCCATCCTTTCTTTCCATAGAATTTCAATTTAACCAACAAAACTCAGTTGCTACCAACTGAGTTCACCTGCTTATGCTAGGGCCGCTGAAAGATCGACAGCACTTGCTTCATGCCATAGCTTTTCTAGGTTATAGTGGGCACGCATTTCTTCTGAGAAGACATGGACCACCACACTACCTAAGTCAAGAAGGACCCAACCTCCAGCTGAATCACCTTCGACGTGGCTGGCATTGCCACCAGCTTCAACGACCTTCTCGCGAATATTTTCAGCGATAGCTTCCAACTGGCGGCTATTCATAGAGCTTGCGATGACAAAGTAGTCTGTCACGCTAGTCAAGCTTTGAACATCCAAAGCGACAATGTCTTCCGCACGCTTTTCATCTGCTGCTTTGACAACTAGTTCAAGTAGTTCTTTTTCTTTCATGTAATCCTCTTTCCTTAAAAAATTGATTTGTAATCTAAGACATCCGCAAAACGTTCTGCCCAAATATTTTCATAAAATTCATTAAGCGTTTCTGCCGGAATATCCTCTCCATCAAAGGTTGTGACAGCTCCTTCTGGAATGACCAGCTTGTAGCCGTATTCAAACCCCACTTTGACGGATGTATCGACACAATATTCTGTCTGCATACCACACAGGACCAGTTGTTCAATCCCTAGTTGATCCAAGTATTCTTTTAATCCTGTCTCTTTAAATATGCTATTGTATCGCTTCTGAAACACCTTCTCATCTGCCTTCCTCTTCAACAGGGGCGATAATTGCCAATCTTCCGAAGTTAAAGCCTCTGGCGTTTCAATATGCTGTATATAGATGATTTCAACCTGCTCTTTTCTAGCCTGATCTTGCAAATAAGCGATCTTCTCTAAGAGCTTTCCTGTCTCAAAGCCTGTTTCAACTAGGATGTTTTGTACATCAATAATGATAAAAGCTGTCTTCACTCACTGCTCCTCTTTCAAATACTTCACAAAGGCATTGTAGGTTTCAAGGGTTTGGGGATAAATGGGCAAGCCTTGGTGGGCCAGGTGTTCGACTGTGCGAGCCGTCTCATAGGCCACGGCACGATCCAAGGAGACTTGGGCAATGTCACGTGCTTGATCCACTCCCGGGAAGGCTCGGTTATGCTCAATGTAATCTGCCACATAGACAATCTTGTCTAAGGTTGACATCTGATCACTCCCCACGGTGTGAATCTCAATACTGCGAAGAATGGCTGGATCTGTCAGTCCGAGGTCTTCTTGGATCTTATAAATCCCGACCATCCCATGCCAGACATTGTTGCCCCAGTTTTTTAATGCTGGATCCAGCTCATAGCGATCGATCAAGTCCAGAAAATCCTGATCTGATAATTTCTTGGCGTAGTCATGTAACAAACCTGCTAGGCCAGCCTGCTCTTCATCTGCCCCATAGCGTTTGGCCAAGTCACGGGCAGCCTTCTCAACCCCTAAACAATGAGTTAGTCGCTTTTCTGGCAGGATTTGGCGCATTTTTTCAAGCAAGACCTCACGAGAAAAGCCTAGATAGTTTTCATAGGTCATTGATACAATCCTTCTTTCTTGATGTAGTCCAAGACTGGTTTTGGCAACATAAAATTCGGCGTCCGACCTTTAGCTACAAAATCTCGCACCATACTAGAGGAGATGTCCATTAGAGGAACATCCACCCAGATCACCGGATAAGAAGTCCCTGCCTTATAGCGTGGTCGCTGTACCCCTACAAATTGTACAATCTCCACCAATTCATCGATGCGGTGCCATTTTGGTAAATAATCCACCATATCTGCACCAATGATGAAGTAATAATCTGTGTCTGGATCCCGTTCATTGAGCAAGAGCATGGTGTCGTAGGTATAGGAAATCCCTTTCCGCTCGAGTTCAATCGTCTCGATCTCCAGACCTTCAATCCCTTCAATAGCTAATTCCAGCATCTTAAGGCGATGGTGCTCTGAAATCGTCCCTTTGGCATCGACATGCGGTGGCTCATACTCAGGCATCAAGAGCACCTTATCTAACCCTAATTGTTGGCGCACTTGATCCGCAACGACCAAATGGGCATTGTGGACCGGATTGAAATTTCCACCCAAAATACCAACTTGTTTGCGTTTCTTGTCTTTGATCTCTGGCTCTAACTCTACCTTGGTAAAGGGAGTCAATAGTTCAATTGCCATAGGTTTGCTCTCCTCGATGTCCTAAATTTCTTTTACCTTCGCTGAAATTTTACGATTTTCTTTTTTGCTCGATTGTTTAAACAAGATGAGAATCCGACCAATCTTTTGGACCGTTTCCACACCGATTTCTTCTTCCAAGATTTCTGCTACTTCATGGATATTCTCATCCGTATTTTGAAGAAGAGTTACCTTGATGAGTTCACGCGCATCTAGCGCTTGGCGCACACTGGTTTTAATTTGGTCATTGAGCCCATTTTTCCCGATTTGGATAATGGGTTTGAGGCTGTGGGCTTGGCTATTGAGGAAAGCCCGTTGTTTGGATGTTAATGTCATATTTTTTCATTGTTTCTTTTTTGATACTTTTCTGATGTGGTGGCGGTCGTCAGCGACCTCCTAGCGGAGTTTCATGACTTAAATTTGAGCCTAAAGTCTCAAATTTTCCGCGCCTAAGTAGTAAAATATCTACTTAGGCTTTCACCACAGCGAAAAGTATCCTTTCTAGGCTCGTTGCATTCGCCCAGTCTATAAAGAAACTATTTCCTTTCAAATTTTTAAATAATAGCTTTGCGGGTAACGACGGCGACGCCTTCTGGTGCCCAGACGGCTACTTTGGCTTCTCCATTGACGCGGATCCAGCCGAGGCCTGAGATGACCAGGTCTGTCTTATCCTTGATGGTAAACTCATGAGAAACCAAGGGCGGGAATTCTTCTTTTTCCTTGCTATTAGGTGGAGTTAATAAGCCACCGACATGCTTGTCATAAAAGGCAGTCGCTCCTTCGAGTTTGGTTCGGTGAAGCTTGAGTTCGTTGTCAAAGAAGGCGGTGAAACCTTGCTTTTCTCCCTTAATAAAGTCAAAACGTCCCAAGCCACCCAAGAAAAGGGTTTGCTCTGGATTGAGCTGATAAGTCTTAGGCTTGATTTCCTTTTTAGGGCTGACATACTTGAGGTTTTTCGCCGTCAAGTAGTGAGCCATCTGGTGGCGATGGATAATCCCCGGTGTATCGTAGATGTAGGATCCATCGTCCAGTGGGATTTCAATCTTGTCCAGTGTTGTCCCTGGGAAGCGAGAAGTTGTAATAATATCCTTATCGCCTGTGATTTCTTGGATAATCGCATTGATGAGGGTCGATTTCCCTACGTTGGTCACACCCACCACATAGACATCACGGCCCTTGCGGTACTGTTCGATCTTTTCCATCAAGTCCTTGATAGCACTCTTGTTTTGAGCAGAGGTGAGGACCACATCGACAGGACGCATCCCTTCTTCATGTGCTCGCTCCATCAACCAATGGGTCACCTTGCTGTCCTTGACAGACTTGGGCAAGATATCTTTTTTGTTCCCGACCAAGAGGACATCATTTCCTGCTACAAAGCGAGGTAAGCCAGGAATGACGGAGCCATTAAAGTCAAAAATATCGACTACATTGACCACGAGTGCATCACTATCTCCTACCTCGTGAAGGAGCTTTAGAAAATCATCATCTGTCAGATGCACATCTGTGATTTCATTGTAGTGACGCAGACGGAAACAGCGTTGGCAATAGACTTCTCCTGTTTCCAAGCCTTTTTCAAGAGCTGATTGGGGAGTATAGCCTAGCCCCTCTTTGTTTTCTGTCTGAATGGGGGCTCCACAGCCGATACAGAATAATTCTTCCATTCTTAAATTCCTTTTTTGTATACAATCGGACCATATTTCTCGGCCATTTGCTTCATAACACGGCGTTCACGCGCCCGGTTGATCTGGGTCTTGATCGAGTCATGCTCGACCAAAGGCTTGACCAAAATCGAACGAATGCCTGCACGATGGGCAGCCCGGATATCCGTCATCAGTTGATCCCCGACCATGACCACTTCATTTTTCTCATAGTGGAAACGTTTGAGGGCACGATCAATCCCAAAGGTAAAGGGCTTAAGCGACCAAGCTTCATAGTCAATATCAAATTTCTCAACAGCGCGCTTGACCCGTTTGGGACTATTATTAGATACCACGATAACCCGAATCCCCCCATCACGAAGGTCATGCAACCACTGGCGCATCTCGGGAGTCCCATCCGGATTATTCCAAGCAATCAAGGTGTTATCCAAATCCACAAGGACCGCCTTAATACCCTGTTTTTTCAAGTCTGTAACGGTGAGATCATAGGCTGCTTCCACCGCAAAATCTGGTTTGTAATTTTCGATTGACACGTTTTTCTCCATTTTTTATACTCCTTTCATTGTAGCATAAAAAGGCCCATTTTGCACCCGCTTCACGACTAAAACAGCGACAGACTCCAATCAGGTCGCTTTCACTACTCAAAAAATAGACAAAATACTTACAAAGTTCCAAAAACATGGTATAGTAGAAGAAAAAGAACTCGGAATTTTTTATGAAACAAACAAGCTTAAAAGAGGTCTCTCCTCTTCTCCAGCGCATCATCAATTGGTCATCCATTATTGGGGCCCTCGCAACCTTGGCCTTTTGTATCTGGGCCTACTTTTCTGGCATCCTTCAATCCAAAGAAACCTTGTCAGCTTTTATTCTCCAAGCAGGCATCTTTGGACCACCTCTCTTTATCTTTCTTCAGATCCTTCAAACAGTGGTCCCTATTATTCCTGGCGCCCTGACATCTGTCGCTGGTGTCTTTATCTATGGCCACATCATTGGTACCATCTACAACTACATCGGGATAGTGATTGGCTGTGCCATTATCTTCCACCTAGCCAGAATGTACGGGCCTAAGTTCGTCCAATCTATGGTCAGTCAGAAGACCTACGACAAGTACATTGGCTGGCTCAATGAAGGCAAGCGGTTCGATCGCTTCTTTATCTTCATGATGATCTGGCCGGTTAGTCCCGCCGACTTCATCTGTATGCTGGCAGGTCTGACCAATATGACCTTCAAACGCTACATGACCATCATCATCCTCTGCAAACCTATCACCCTTGTCATCTACACCTATGGCCTGACCTATATCATCGATTATTTCTGGAAAATGGTCTAAAGCATAACACCACCCCTAAGACTAGGTGGTGGTGTTTTTGTAGTCCTATGAATAGTTTATTACTCTCTATTTCGCAACCCAACCAATCGCATCTGCAGGAGGATTGTCCACATCAATCCAGATGAAGTCAATGCCAATTTCACCGTTTTTGAATTTGGAAAGACGGATACCATTGATTTCTAGTTGAGACAGTTTCTTACCCGTTAAGATCTCTCTATCTTTTAGCTGAAAGACCCCACGAAGAATCCAATTGCCAAGAATTTCTTGCTTATCAGTTGATTGAATGGCCTTCCCAGCTTCTTGGTTGATATAGGCCGTAATCACATCACCTGATGATAAAAATCGTAGCTTAAAGGTCCGTTCTTCTTTTGGGAGCACAAGTTTACTTGTACCTGGCTCAAACCTTCCAATATCTTTACCAAAAAAGTCCGGACGCTCCTCATGAAAATGTTTGGAGTCTGGAAGAGGAATATACACTTCACTGACTGGACGATATACCAGCTGTTCAATTTCTTTGATTAGTTTTTCATTCCCCGTCTCGTTTACAAAGCGAATCAAGTCCTCGCGAATAGATTTCATCTGGGCTTTTTCTTCCTTGGTAGACCATTTTTTCAAGAGGATTTCTTCTAAAGAAAAGGTCACAAAGGCTAGTTCTTCTGGAGCGAGACTGTCTTTAAATTTGTCCTGAATCTTTAAAATCCGTGGCAAGCGCTCTTTTTTGGCCAATTTTGATCCACCATTAAAGGCATTAAAGCCCGAATTTTCTTCTACATTTCCGTGCTTATCTGTGATCACCCACGACACCGTCTCAAGAATATCTGAATCACTTTTTTCTGAGGTCAATAAGTGAAGGTGTTCAAAGAGATAAAAGGGATCCTCAACATAATTCACATCCCAAGTATCAACCACAATCTCCTTATTCCTAAAAGTCATATGGAGCTGACTATCTGCAGCCGTATATTTGTAATCATGATGACCATCTGTGAAACGGAAATTTGTCGGATTGTTCTTGGTTGTTGATCCTAAAATTTTGAGATGGTCCAAATCAACGGGCAAATAAGTCGTCTCTCCTACATGGATCTGAGGTTTGTGACCCTTCGAGGTCGGCATCAAGACATGATAGACGGCTTCTACATGACCAGCATCAGAATGAAATCCTTTTATGAGTGCTTTGGATGATTCAATCCGTTGATTTCGCAAGGTCGCAATCTCACGGGCCAGTTTTTCATAGCGGGCATCATTTTCTTTATCAGCTGTTTCCTTGTCCGGTGAAATATCCGCATGAAATCGAATTTCGCTCAATAACTCATTCCAAGACTGTGAATCTTTCTTGAACTGAGCAATCTTTTGATCCCCTGAGTCCAAACCAAAGGATTTAATTCCAACCAAATACTTATGTTGCTCGTCAACGACCAGCGAAGCATCATAAGAGGTGTTTGCAATATCTTCACCAACAGCATGAAAAGCTTTTTGGAAAACAGTCTCTTGGAATTTTGAATTGACTATCGGAGCAACGTAGTTTTCTCGATCATTAGAATCTTCGGCTTCTGCCTTTTGAGAAAATGCCTCACTCAGACTAGCAAAGTTGGTAATGAGCGTCTTGTATTTTTCTTTTTGTTCATGTTTAAGGTTTTCCCACATCATTCATTCCTCACTTCTTATTTAAGTATATCAAAAGAAGACTAGATTTTCACTAGTCCCCTTACTTATATAATTCGTTAAATAATGCTGTAAAACTCCAAATTGCCACGTTTTTTTACCAATCTGAAATAATCCTCATCTGATAAAATAGCAAGACCATCCTCATAGGACGCAATCTTCTTCTCTGCCTCCTCATAAGTGGAGACAAAATCTTTCACATAAGATTGGCCTTCAAACTGTCCATTCATCTTGGTATAGATAATGGCAAATTTTCCGGAACGATCCAGTTGAGACAGCCCATTGCTCTCATTAAGGGCAAAAGCAATCCGCTCTGCAATACGTTTAATTACAGGGACAACCACACTATTTCCAGCCTGTTTATAAAGTTGACCATTGGAAACACCCTCAGGCAACTTAAAGGTCTTTGGATAGCCTTGTACATTGAAGGTCTCCTTTGGTGTTAATTTACGAATCTCCCCACTATCTGTCAAGATCAACGGAACATTGTGCCCACCTGTTCCCATATTGGCCGTTAAGGTTGGAACAACGCCACTTTTATTCTCCCGAACATATTGACGACGCCACTGGTAGACCGTATCTTGACTGGTCACATTGGCCTTGAGGTCAGGATAGAAATTTTGCTTGCCTTCTCGATAATAGTAGGCTTCATCTGGCTTGGCACCAAAATCAATAACATCAGCCAAAGTCGTTGTCAGCTTGATTTCCTCTGGGAATTCAAACAAGTCATAAGCTTCTTTGGTATCAAAACCAACAATGTAGATCCGTTCACGGTTTTGTGGGATATTTCCATAGTCTTTCCCGTTGAGGACCTTCCACTTGATGAAATAGTTGTTCTCGGTCAAGGCTTCACGAATAACCTTGAAGGTATTCCCATGGTCATGACCAACCATATTCTTGACGTTTTCGATGAAAATGGCACGGGGTTTACGCCCCTCAATCATGCGAAGCAATTCGAAGAAAAGATCGCCACGATCATCATCAAAGCCCTTGCGGTAACCCGCAATACTAAAGGCCTGACAAGGGAATCCTCCCATAATCACATCCACGCGCTCAGCTGGAATGTCTTCCGGCTGCACAGCATGAATATCACGACTATCCAAATGCGTATTTGGATAATTTAAACGATAAGTCTGACGCGCATACTTATCAAATTCATTGGCATACACCACTCTGAACTCGTTGGTCTGTTCAAATCCCAACTCAATTCCCCCAACACCTGAGAAGAAAGCTGCAATGTTGTACTTCTCAGGTCGGTTCGAACTTACAGAATTTGTCATGTAGTAACCTGCTTTCTAGAAAATTAGTAGTAAGTTTTATTCAAAAAATCTATTATATCTTTTTTCAAAGATACTAAATTACGACGTTCTTCATCCAAGTTGCTTTCCATAATTTTTATAGAGGCATCTTTAAGTGAACAAATATAGTATCCTTCCTCGGATGTAAACCCTTCTTCTACATGTGCAAGGGCATTTCTTTTATCAATTAGATCGGACCATCTTTGTTTTAAAGACTCATACTTTCTTTTTTTATCAGGTGTCAAGTTAGGTCTACTTAGTCTGACCTTTTTTTTAAAAAATCTATCAAAATTTTCTCTATAAGAATCATTTTCTGGAGTCACTTCTAGTTTTTCCCGTAATAAATGTTCGATTTCTGCATTTTCACACATAAATCTACCACGAAGCGCATTTAATTCGTCCCAGCGACAAAGAATAACATTAATTGCATCTTCAAAATGTTTTTCTTCTAAACTATCAGAAACAGAAAAGAAAGTGAAATTTGAAAAAATATCTAGATTCTTTTGTTGTAGAATATTGATAACATCTGATTTTATAGTGGTATAGTCATTATTAGAATATAAAATAACAAATTGTTTGAATCCATTTTTAGATCTTATTTCCTCAAGATAATTCAAACCGGTTTCAGATGCATCTAAATTAAAATCTGAAATAAAAAAATCATACCTTTTAACTGAAACTAACTCTCTTCTTGCATCTTCGAATGTTCTAAACTCTTTAATTCGTGCTTCATAGCCTTTATCTTTTAAGATATCCTCTACAAGCTCTTTTCTATAAGTATGGGCATCCATGGTTAAATCATCCTCCAACCACAGAATATTTATTTCTTGTCTCAATTTAAACCTCGCTAAACTCAATTTGAAAATCAACTATGTTATTATTTAGTTGGCGAACTGATATTCTCCATTTAAAATCCTTGCAAATTTGCTGGCAAATATACATACCTAGCCCGGTTCCTCTCCGTTTTGATGTTACTCCAATGTTAAATATATTTTCAATAGGCTCAATATCAATTGGTCCTGTATCTGAAGTAAAGTGCATTATTTTATTATCTTCATTAAAAAAAATATGTATTTCTTTTACATTGCGTTCTTGAGCATTAATTATTAAATTATCCAGTAAAGTACCAAAATCATAAACATTTATGTTTTGGTATAGCTCTCCAGTTCCCAAGTTAACGTTTAATTTTACTGTATCATCAATTAAATTATCAACATAACTTTTTATGTACGATTTTAATTCTATTCTTTCAAAATTACTGAAAGATTCAAAATTTAATCGTAATATTTGTTTTTTTATTGAGGATAGTTTATCAGATGTTCTTCTAATTTTATAGATTGAATTTGAAAACTTTTCATATTCTTCAGAACTCATTAATCGAATCATTTTTTTTAAGGTAGCATTTAATTCCTTACTAGCTTTACCTAACTCATGAAATAGCATATCTTGTCGAGCTGGTTTCTCATTTGAAATTATTTTTTCCTTAATCTTAATTTCATTTTTTAAACGGCTGTTCTCTTTATCAATTTTTTGTTTTTCTTTTTTTACTTCTTCATTTTCTTTTCTTAACTCTATAGTAGCCTTTTTCAAATTTTTTTGAATCTCTTTTTTTTCAGAAATACTTGTATTTATATCATCAAGAAGATCAAATTTTTTTTCTAATGGTTGTGCTATTTTCGGAAGTTCATAAACTCTTGGAGCAACGATAAACTTATACTTTTTAAATCTTTGAACTAGCTTTTGGATAGCATCAGTGTCATCAGTTTCTATCTCATCAATATCACTATTTCCAAACTTTATTAACTGTATATAGGATTCTAATGGTCTATGAACGAGTTCCATATATACTTTTTCAAATTCTATAGTATAAGAATTAGTAACAAATCCTCTATCACGAGATGTAACTTCATTAAAATGATTTTCAGAATCTGTTATATTAATCCAACCCAGCAATTCCCTATGTCCTAAATATCTATTAAAACCTTGTGTCTTACGTAAGTTTAGACCAAAGGCATCAAAATCAACCTCTCCGTATGGGAAAATTCTAAAATTATTTTTATATAAGAAAATCGACCCATAGTTTTTAGGTTCCGTCTTCATTATTCTTGTAAAATTGTTCTTTGCTGCTGTACTTAAATAATAAATTTTGAAATAAATATCTTTTAAAATTGTATAATTCTCGACTTTAAAAGAATAAATTATCTTTTCTTGATCATATAGTGTGATACTAATTTCCTTTTCTTTTATTTCACACTCAATATAAATTGTTTTTTTATCTAAAACGGAAGCAACATTATTACTAATATACTCATCCAACTCAGCAATTCCT
The DNA here is from genome assembly GCF_041431945.1 of Streptococcus sp. 27098_8_66. Lineage (NCBI taxonomy): Bacteria > Bacillati > Bacillota > Bacilli > Lactobacillales > Streptococcaceae > Streptococcus > Streptococcus sp. 27098_8_66. The sequence continues at coordinate 25,702 of NZ_JAPVYS010000015.1, forward strand.
GAAGAGGATGAAATATACTTAACATTAATCTTTATTTTACCATCATCTACAAATGGATTTACAAGTCTTTGAAGCGCCGATATAACCTTATTAACTCTATTTAAGTCCCAAGTCTCTCTTAATTTAGAGATGGTTAAGATAGTCCCTGATTTTTGAATAAAGCTATCTTCGACTACATCTAAGCTAGTATATGTGACATCCAACTCTTCAAATTTTGTTAGAGAATCCTTTTCGAATTCACCCCAATCAATTTCTAATTCACTTATTTCATCATCTTTATGACTAATAAGCTTAAGCTTAGTTCCTAATCTATCACAAGAAAAACGACCTATTCCTTTAGAACCAGCATATACCTTATCGCTATCTTTTTTTTCTGAATGAGCAACGAACAGCCATTTATTTTCAATATCATCCCGATTCATTCCCTTACCATTATCTTGAATGATAATGTAATTTTCATAACTGTTTATAATAAGATTAATTTCTGTTGCTTCAGCATCGTAACCATTTTTTACTAACTCAAAGATAGCTACTAATTCATTTGTAATCAGGTCTTTACCAATTATATCCTTTAAACCTGAACTTACTTTAAAGTGTAATTTTTCTTCCATCTTAACTCCTTATTCAGAGATTTTCAAAAGAACTTCTCCAACTTGTTCCGCAAACAAAGGTGGAACAGCATTAGCGACTTGAGTATATCGAGGAACATCCGTTTTTCGTCGTTCTCCTCCTGTTGTATATGGTCCTTTAAATTCATAGTCATCTGGAAAACTTTGAATTCTAGCATGCTCTCTAACAGTCATGATTCTTGGTTCATCGTAATGTATATAATCGTCTGGAATGGAGGTGATCGTATTACAAATCGAATTTTTCTTTAATGGTGTGACTCCACGTTTTTTTAAACCTTCTACAAGATTCATAGTGGGAGTAATCCGAATACTCTGTTCAGAAGTAGCCATTAAACGTTCAAATAAATCTATTGTCTCACTTTTATGTTTCGCGAATCGATGACTATCGGGGAAAGAGCCTCGTTCAATGTCAGATCTCATCAATTTTTGATATGCTGAAGTTGCTCGACCATACTTCCCATTCTTAAATCCCTTAGTATCTTTACTATCAATTTCTCCATGACTTTTTTTCAAATCATTAATAGCTTGAGAAATTGTAATTGGTATTTTTAGTCCTCTATCTCTCAAAAAACAATCTTTATTTTTAAATAATTCGTCAAAAAAAGCTTCATATGCTTCATTTTTTGACGCAAATAGAATAAATCGTTTCCTATTTTGAGGAACACCATATTCTGACATAGTAACAATTTTATAGTCTAAGTTATATCCTAATTCATGTAACTCCGAAACAAGAATATCAGAATATTTTTGTTTATCCTTATGATCCTTAAACCCTACAGTAAATCCTTGAACATTTTCAAAAAATAACATAGTAGGTTGAACTAATTTGATAAACTCAATATACGAATGCATTAATTGATTTCTGATATCATCGTTTTTTCTCTTTCCTGCCATAGAAAATCCTTGACATGGTGGACCACCTACAACTAGATCAACGGAACCGTTTAATCCAGCAAGTTCCTTACTATGAACTTCTAGAAGTTCATTTATATCCCAATTTTTCATTTCAAGCCAATTCGGCCATGAAAAATGATTTTTTCTTTCAATTAAATTATATTTTAAGGTACTAAAAGCATCTTTATTTCTTTCAACTGCAAATATTCCATGCAAACCAGCGTTATAAAGCCCTAAGGATAAACCACCGGACCCTGCAAATAAATCTATGTATCTCATAAATTCTCTTTCAGTCATTAAAATTTATTATTACAATTTTATCACAAATTAAAGTAAAAAACACGGCATACCGCCGTGTTTCTGTGTTTATTTAACGAGTTTTTTCATCTCATCAATACGTGCTACGGTTGCGTCGTACTTGGCTTGGTAGTCGGCTTGTTTGTCGCGTTCTTTTTGGACGACTTCTGGTTTGGCATTGGCTACGAAGCGTTCGTTGCTAAGTTTCTTACCAACCATGTCCAGTTCTTTTTGCCATTTAGCCAATTCTTTTTCAAGACGAGCCAATTCTTCTTCGACATTGAGAAGGTCAGCAAGTGGCAAGTAGATTTCTGCCCCCGTGATGATGCTTGACATAACCAAGTCAGGTACTTCGACATCTGCTGCAATTTCCAAGTGTTCTGGGTTTGTGAAGCGTTTGATGTAGTTGACGTTATCATTGAAGAAGGTATCGAGCTTGCTGTCGCTTGTCTTAATCAAGATAGTGATTGGCTTACTTGGCGCTACGTTCACTTCTGCACGTGAGTTACGAACGGAGCGAATCACATCTTTAAGAGCTTCAACGCCGGCTGCTGCTGCTTCGTTTTCAAACTCTGGACGAACCACTGGGTATTCCGCAGTCACGATCGTTCCTTCAGAGATTTGGCCGTAAATTTCTTCAGTTACGAATGGCATGATTGGGTGAAGGAGACGCAAGATTTGATCCAAGGTGTAAAGAAGAACTGAACGAGTGATAACTTTTTCGTCCTCGTTATCGCTGTAAAGCACTTCCTTAGTCAACTCAACATACCAGTCCGCAAACTCATCCCAGATGAAGTTATAGAGGATGTGACCAGCCACACCAAACTCAAACTTATCAAAGTTTTCAGTGACCTTACCGATCGTTTCGTTGAGGTTGTGGAGAATCCAACGATCTGTCACGTTACCTGCTTGACCAGCAGCCACTTTAGCTACATTTTCACGCGCCACCTCCAAGGTCAAACCTTCATTGTTCATGAGGATGTAACGTGAGATGTTCCAAATCTTGTTAATGAAGTTCCATGACGCATCCATTTTCTCGTAAGAGAAACGCACGTCTTGCCCTGGTGCAGAACCGTTTGAAAGGAACCAACGAAGGGCATCGGCACCGTATTTCTCGATGACATCCATTGGGTCAATCCCGTTACCGAGTGACTTAGACATTTTGCGTCCTTGCTCATCACGGATGAGACCGTGGATAAGGACGTTTTGGAATGGTTGGCGACCTGTGAACTCCAATGATTGGAAAATCATACGAGACACCCAGAAGAAGATGATATCGTAACCTGTTACCAAGGTTGACGTTGGGAAGTAACGTTTGAAGTCTTCTGAGTTGACATCCGGCCAGCCCATAGTTGAGAATGGCCAGAGGGCAGAACTGAACCACGTATCCAAGACATCTTCGTCTTGTTTCCATCCGTCACCTTCTGGCGCTTCTTCGCCAACGTACATTTCACCCTCAGCATTGTACCAAGCAGGGATTTGGTGACCCCACCAGAGCTGACGAGAGATCACCCAGTCATGGACATTTTCCATCCATTGAAGAAAGGTATCGTTGAAACGAGGTGGGTAGAATTCCACCTTATCGTCTGTGTCTTGGTTAGCAATGGCATTCTTAGCCAATTGATCCATCTTGACGAACCATTGCGTAGACAAGCGTGGCTCAACCATAACCCCTGTACGCTCTGAGTGACCAACTGAGTGGGTCATCTTCTCAATCTTAACAAGGGCACCAATTTCTTCTAACTTCTTGATAACAGCCTTACGTGCTTCAAAGCGGTCCATACCGTTGAATTCACCAGCCAACTCATTCATGGTACCATCATCGTTCATAACGTTGACTTGCGGAAGATTATGTCGTTGACCAACCAAGAAGTCATTAGGGTCGTGGGCAGGTGTAATCTTCACCACACCAGTACCAAACTCAGGGTCTGCGTGTTCGTCCCCTACGATTGGGATTGGCTTGTTCAAGATTGGCAAGATAACATTTTTACCAATCAAGTCTTTATAACGGTCATCATTTGGATTAACCGCTACGGCTGTATCCCCAAACATCGTTTCAGGACGTGTTGTTGCTACTTCAAGGGCACGTGAGCCATCTTCCAGCATATAGTTCATGTGGTAGAAGGCACCTTCGACATCCTTGTGGATCACCTCGATATCAGAAAGGGCTGTACGAGCTGCTGGGTCCCAGTTGATGATAAACTCACCACGGTAGATCCATCCTTTCTTGTATAGATCCACAAAGACCTTGCGCACGGCTTTTGACAAACCTTCGTCAAGGGTGAAACGCTCACGAGAGTAGTCTACAGAGAGCCCCATTTTGCCCCATTGTTCCTTGATAGTAGTGGCATATTCGTCTTTCCATTCCCAGACTTTCTCTAGGAATTTTTCACGACCGAGATCATAACGGCTGATGCCCTCGCCACGCAAGCGCTCCTCAACCTTAGCCTGAGTGGCAATCCCAGCGTGGTCCATCCCTGGAAGCCAAAGTGTATCAAAGCCTTGCATGCGTTTTTGACGGATGATGATATCTTGCAAAGTTGTATCCCAAGCGTGACCAAGGTGAAGTTTCCCAGTTACGTTTGGTGGTGGAATAACGATTGAATAAGGCTTAGCCATTTTATCGCCAGAAGGCTTGAAAACATCCTCATCAAGCCATTTTTGGTAACGACCAGCCTCAACCTCGGCTGGATTGTATTTAGGTGAAAGTTCTTTAGACATGTGTGTGTCCTTTCTAGTTATTTCTATTTTTAATGTTGATCTTGAGTCTCCCACTCACTCTTCAGCAAGCCATATCTCAAATCATCACAGCGGTTGCCTTGAGCATCTTTGCGGTCTCTTATGCGAGCTTCAAGGGTGAAACCAAGTTTCTCAGCGACACGTTGACTTTGGGCATTGTAACCAAAGCAAGACAGTTCAATCTTGTGAAGACTCAATTCTTTAAAAGCTAGGTCTATTAAAGCACGCGCTGCTTCTGGCACATAACCTCGGCCCCAATAGTCTGGGTGCAAGGTATAGCCAATTTCCAGCACATCGTCCTCATGGCGATGGTTGAAATCAACAGAACCGATTACTTTATCGGTCCCTTTGACCACGATTCCATAGCCTGCTGGAAGATTGTCCTTTTGATTGCGCTCGGGAAGGATATGCTCTAGATAATAAATCTCATCTTCCAAGGTCTTGACGGGTGGAAAGCCTGCTGGGTAAGAAACCTCTGGGAGACTAGCATAAGCATGAATATCCTCAGCATCCGCCACTGTTCGGACTCGTAAGACCAGACGCTCCGTTTCGATTTTATCTGGCAACTCAGCTCTTGTCATTCTTCTTCCTCGCTTTCTTCATAAAGCTCCCCATGGGATCGACTCGGTCATCTAGATAACGATAAACACGCTGGTGCCCGTCCCCCATAAAGTAAGTTGGCGCAAAGCGGTCATTTTTAAAATGCCCCTTGTCATCTAAGAGCTCTGGATCAGCCAGTCGCTCGAGAATCTTGGCAAAAATATGACAGATGCCATCTTCCTCAATAATCCGATCCACCTGACAATCCAAAACGACTGGACAAGCTTCTAAAATCGGTGCCTGAGTTCGTTCAGAAATCTCATAGTCAAGGCCCAAGTGTTTCAATTTCTCCCTATGGCTGATAAAACCAGCCTGCTCCATCTGGAGCATGAGATTTTCATCAGGGATGTTGACAGTGAACTGTTGATAATGCTTAATCTGGTCAGCCGCATTTTCCTCACTACCAACACCGATGACCAGCCAATCTCCCAAGCTATAAGAGGAACTGCAAGTCGTGATATTGTACCCAAAGTTCTGGTCCTGATACCCCAAGATGAAAATCGGAAAACCGTAGTAGAGTTTGCTGGTGTTAAAAGATTGTTTCATGACAAGCTCCTTCAGCTAGCGGGATAAAAGAAAAATCGTCCCTGTCATTAATCTGACAGGGACGAATGTGTTGATCCGCGGTACCACCCAATTTCGGGCAATGCCCGCAACTTTGTTTATTTCATTTTCATCCATTAGCAACTAGTTCTGACACATTTGTGGACTTCTCAGCACCGCCACTTTCTGTAAAATGTGGGATTCAAAACACCTCTAATAGGTTCATTTTAGCAAGTTTTCCTGGAAATAGCAAGAAATCATAAAAGCGATTATTTAAATTTAACGCCTAGTTCTTTCAATTTCTTGGTTGTAGCTGGGCCGATTCCTTTAAGGGCCAACAACTCTTTTTCTGTCCAGTTTGCGAAGTCCGCAACAGAGCGAATACCTTCATCATAGAATGTTTGCGCACGATCAAGTGCTACACCTTCCAAACTTGCAGCAAATTCTTCCACTGAAGAAGCTGCTTGTTTCACTTCTTTCGCCACTGCTTTTGTAGCTTTCTCAACCTTTTTAGGTGCTTCTTTCACAGCTGCAGTTACAGTTGCGACAGCTTTTTTCAAAAGATGTCTATTTTGATGTTTGTATTGTTTCGCACGGTTTACGTTCTTCTTTGCCATTTTTCCTCCTAAATTCAGTGATCAATTCCTAAGGCAACAAGGTTTCATCACTATCATTCCATTCAAAAATCCGTTGATGTCATTTCAACTTTTTTATTGTATCACAATCCCCTAAAAAATCAAGTCATTGCTCAATTTTCAGGTAAATCTAGCTAGTTAAACGCCTTCAATAAGGTCATTTTAATATTTTCTTTCACCAAAGAGGCCATCTGGTAAATCATGAAATCCTTTTCCAGCATGGAAATTTTCAAACTTTCCTTGCAAGAACTGATAGGCGTCCAAACGGCTTTCATAGCGAATCATGGCAATTTTAGCTCGTTCGTCCTGGTCTTCATCAAAAACCTTCTTACTTTCTTCGAGAGCCATTTCATTGATCATGACCTGGGTCTTGATCCACTCCTCAAACTCCTTCATAAACTCTGTTTCGTAACTCATCTTTACTCCATTCCTCTATAAAAATCCGTATCGATCTCTCGATAAGGTTGAATGTCCTGAATATATTCCAAGACCCCTTGAAAGTCTCCAACTTCATCACGCACGGCTGCATAGGTAACATGGACAAATTTCCCACGCGATTCTGATTTGAACCACATTTCATACTTGTCTTTTTTCCCTTCACGAAGCCCCTGCATGATGGCTTTGACCTTCTCCAAATATTTCGGTGGGTGACACAGCTCAACATTGCGTCCTACCTGCGATGGCGTCCTCTTAAAAATCATTTCCTCAAAAGGCGCAGCATCATTGTAATATTGGAAAATATCATCCTTATTGACAAAGGTGATCTCCATTGGTAACTGGTTCAAGATTAAATTCGCTTGCTCCACCGATAAAAATCCATGACCAAAAGCTTGTGGCTGCTTGCGATCGAAGCTCTCTTCTTTTTTCTTAGGCGTGAAGGTAATCGTCAATTGTCCCTCAGGAGTCTCAATGACCTGACGGTGCTCATCTCCTTTTGAAGAAGGAAGCGGTTCAGTTGAACTCTCTGACTCTCTTGCTCCTTCTTCCCTGAAGTCCACACGTTTCGGCACCCATTTCTCACTTGGGAGAATAATGGCATAACCATAAGCATCACTTTCTTCTGCAATAGAGAGCCAGTCATCCTGGGTAAAGGCCTCCAGCAAAATCATCAAGAGGATCGACTCTTCCTTGAAGATCATGCCCTCAAACTCTTGCGCAAAGGCTTCAAAGCGTTCCTTGACTTCAGAAATACTAAAATCCGGTAATTTCTTGGCCGCATCCAAAGCTTGCGCAAAGAGTTCCCGAATCTGGTCATCCACTCCCCACATTACTTTTGGTGGGGAATCATGCCCATATTTTTCCATAATCGGAAACATCAACTCTTCCTTACGACGGTAATGCCGGTCAAATTGACCCACCAAACCCAGCTGACGTAACAATCCCTTATGAATCTCCTGAATCATCTCAGGATCCTCAGTCGTCTCATAATTGTCTAGCAAGCGGCGTACCCGCATCATAGCCGCACGAAGGGCTAGATTCTCCTGTTTAAAGATTTGAACAGGATGACCAGGGTGGTCGGTATCTGCTACTTCGACCCCTTGAACCGCATTCTTAAAGAGATTGGCATGGACATCGCACAGCTCCATGACATCCTCAAAGGTGATGCCTGCATCGGAGTTCATCAGTTCATGCTCCATAAGGGAGATCTCAATCGCAGAAACCCCTGCAAAAGTCGCATCAAACCGTTCCTGAACCGATTCAGGGGAAGCTCCATGATGAAGCTCTAATAAGATATCTCTTAAGACATGAATTCGTTCATCACTCATTGGTCTAGCCCCACTACTTCATAGCCATTAGCCTCTAGCGTTCGCACAATCTTCTCCATAGGCGTACCTTCTAATTTTGATCCTTGTTTCAAAGAAACCTTGCGCCCAACTGTATTGCGCATGATCGGATTGGCTAAGGGTTTAAAGCCCAACTCCACCAACAAATCCAATACTTCCGGATGTTGATCAATGACTTGAGCCACTGGAATCGATACATCAATAACATTGTCCATTTTCCTATTTCCTTCACTCATTCTGTTCATTTTCTCTTCTTCACTAATTTCACAACTGCTTCTGTGCGTGCAGTATGGGGGAACATATCCACTGATTGAATATATTCAACCTGATAAACCTTCGTCAAAGCCACTAGATCGCGTGCCAAAGTAGAGACATTACAAGAGACATAGACCATCTTTTCAGGTGCATACTGCAACAAGGTCTCGATTAATTTTGTACCCAAGCCCGTACGAGGTGGATCCACAATCACAGCATTAGCTCGATAGCCTTCTTGGTACCAGCGAGGAATGATCTCCTCTGCTGTACCAGCCTCATAGTGGGTATTCTCAAATCCCATCCGTTTAGCATTGTATTTGGCATCTTCAATCGCTTCAGGAATAATATCCATCCCCCGAACACTTTTCACTCTATTAGCAAAAGCAAACCCAATCGTTCCAACCCCACAATAGGCATCTATCAAATGATCCTCTGGAGAAACATCTAGAGCCTTGACAGCCTCACTATACAATACTTCAGTTTGTTCCGGATTCAACTGGTAAAAGGCTCGAGGAGAAAGGGAGAATTCATAATCCAAAACCCCTTCCAAAATGGCTTCTTCTCCCCAAATAATCTGCGTTTGTTCCCCATAAATTTCACTGGATCGAGACGTATTTTTATTAACAGCAACTGTGACAATCTCAGGGTGTTTCGTGACCAAGTCTTGCACCAAATTATTTAGGTTAATCTGACGACTGGTAACCACAATGATCTGAACCTGACCAGACTTCCGAGCCCGTCGAATCATCATGGTTCTAACACCCAGTTCTTTACGTTCATCAGCAATCGGAATCTGATAATAGGTCAGTAAATCCGCTAGATCGTTGGCGATAGCTTGAATAACCGAATCTTGAACCAAACAATCTTTTAATTCCACCAAATAATGTGAATTTTGAGCATAGAGGCCCGCCTTCACCTGACCCTTGAATTTCCTTGTTTGAAATTGCAATTTTGCCCGATAGTAAAGAGGCTCCTGCATTCCGATTGTTGGCCGAATATCATACTGTTCAAATCCTTCAGGTGAGAACTTCTTCAAGGCCTGTTGCAATAAATCTGTCTTAAACTCCAGCTGCTTGTCATACTTCAAATGCATGATTTGGCAACCACCACAGGTCTCATAGATATCACACATGGGTGTCACACGAAACTTAGACGCCTTATTCACAGATAGGAGTTTGGCTTCCGCAAAATTTTTCTTGACACTTGTAATTTGGCAGAAGATATCTTCTCCCTTCAAAGCACCTGGCACAAAGACAAGTGTTTTTTTATAAAAGCCAATCCCTTCTCCGTTAATTCCCATTCGTTTAATTTTCAAAGGAATTTTTTGTTTTACTTTAACGTTCATATCCCTATCTTAACACATTTTTCGGTATAATAAAAACATGAAAATTACAAAACTAGAAAAGAAAAAAAGACTCTACCTCCTTGAATTAGACAATGATCAAAAACTTTATATCACAGAAGACACCATCGTCAAATATTTTCTTTCCAAAGAGAAAGAAATCAGTGAAGAGGAACTAAAAGAAATCCAAGAGTTTGCTCAATACTCCTATGGTAAAAACCTGGCCCTTTACCATCTTTCTTTTAAAGCTCGAACAACAAAAGAAGTCAGAGACTACCTGACAAAGTATGAGATTGAAAGTGGCATTATTGATAAAGTGGTCCAACACCTAAAAGAAGACAAGTGGTTAGATGATCGTCAATATGCAAGAAACCTGATAGAAGCCAACCTCCTCAGTGGCGATAAGGGCCCTCTCTTATTACAACAAAAAATTCAACAAAAAGGGATACCAAAATCTATCCTTCAAGAAATACTTGCAGACTATGATTTTTCAGAAGTGATCGACCGTACCGCAATAAAACTGCTAAAAAAATACCAAGGAAAATATCCGTTAAAAGCCATTGAAACGAAAATCATCCAAGCACTCATTTCAAAAGGTTTTTCTTACAATCAAGCAAAGATAGCATTCCAAAATCTCGAGCTCGAAACAGATGAAGAAACAACCAATGAGCTCATTCTAAAAGAGTTAGAAAAACAATACCGTAAATACAGTAAAAAATATGAAGGCTATGACCTCAAACAACGCTTAACTCAAGCACTGGCCAGAAAGGGATATGATTATAGTGATATAACGTCAGCTATTAGAGAATACTTAGATTCATAAACCAAATTGAAAATTAAATAGAAAAATAAGAAAAAATTTGAAAAAATATGATACAATATAGAGGATATACTTAGATTGTAGAAAGTTGGTAAGTTATGAAACTACCTAAAGAAGGCGACTTTATTACAATTCAAAGTTATAAACATGATGGCAGTTTACACCGAACATGGCGTGACACCATGGTATTAAAGATAACCGAAAATGCAATTATTGGAGTAAATGATCATACACTTGTTACTGAAAGTGATGGTAGACGTTGGATTACACGTGAACCAGCGATCGTATATTTCCATAAAAAATATTGGTTTAACATCATCGCCATGATCCGTGACAATGGTGTGTCTTACTACTGTAACCTAGCAAGTCCTTTTCACATTGACCAAGAAGCCTTAAAATATATCGACTATGATCTCGATGTCAAGGTCTTTACCAATGGTGAAAAAAAATTGTTAGATGTTGAAGAATACGAGCAGCATAAAGAAAAAATGCACTATTCAGATGACATCGACTTTATTTTAAAGGAAAATGTTAAGGTTCTAGTAGATTGGATAAACCAAAACAAAGGTCCCTTTTCTGAGGAATATATCAAAATTTGGTATAACCGTTATGTTGAACTGCGAAATAAATAAAGTTGGAAAGAGCGCAAGCTCTTTTTTCTTTTAAATTAATAAAAAAATAACTACAAAAAAAAGTCTAATGACAACCATTAGACTTTTTCGATACACTATCGGGAAGACAGGATTCGAACCTGCGACACCTTGGTCCCAAACCAAGTACTCTACCAAGCTGAGCTACTTCCCGATCTAAAGCTACCGCTTTATGCACCCTAGAGGAGTCGAACCTCTAACCGCCTGATTCGTAGTCAGGTACTCTATCCAGTTGAGCTAAGGGTGCTCATTCCTATTCAATT
>NZ_JAPVYS010000016.1:0-28921 GCF_041431945.1 Streptococcus sp. 27098_8_66
AACAACAACTACAACAACAGAAGAGCCAACGACTACTTCAACAACAACCACAACAACAACAGAAGAGCCAACGACTACTTCAACCACAACAACAACTCCAGAAGTACCAACTCCAGAAGATACAACCACAACAACAACTCCAGAAGTACCAACTCCAGAAGATACAACCACAACTACAACTCCAGAAACACCAGGAAATCAAGGTGGAGAAGGACAAGGGGATGACACAACCACAACCACAACTCCAGAAACACCAACAAATAGTAGTGAAGAAACAAGCACACCAGAAAATGGTGGAGGTCGCAAATCACTTCTTCCAAGTACTGGTGAAGTTGTAGCAACTGGCCTTGTATTCTCAGGAGTACTTGTCTTGTCAGGTGCAGTAGTGTTAAAACGTAAAATCTCTAAATAATAAAAAAAGAGTTTCCGTATAAAGGAGAGAGCGAAAGCTCTCTCTTTTTTGGAAAGGAAAGAAATGGAGGAAAAGATGAAACTTTCGATACTCATTACTTTATTTAATGAGGAGTTAGTTCTTTCTCAGACACATGAAGCTATGTCAGCACAATTGGAACAGATGCTGGGGAAGGAACTCTCGGACTATGAACTTCTGTATATCGATGATGGCAGTAGTGACCAGACCTATGAGCTAATTACAGCCATTGCCAAAGAGAATCCACGTGTGAAATATATTCGATTTAGTCGTAATTTTGGTCGTGAAAGTGGTATATTAGCAGGTTTTAAATATGCGAGCGGTGATGCCGTCATGGTTATGGATGGAGATCTCCAACATCCACCTTATCTGATTCCTCTCTTTTTAGAGGCTTATAATGAAGGATATGATATCGTCAGTGGGCAACGAACGCGAGAAGGGGAGTCTTTTATTGGAAGTACCTTTGCACGCCTCTTCTATTTCTTGTCAAACCGTTCAATGGACGTTAAGCTGACAGATGGAAAATCAGAGCTGAGATTGCTAAGTCGTAAAGCTATCAATGCCTTTGTATCGATGCCCGAATACAATCGTTTCAACAAAGGGTTGTATGAATGGATTGGCTTCAAGGAGAAGGTAATACCTTATAAAAACGAAATCCGCAAGGCAGGGAAAAGTAAGTTTGGTTTTAAGAAATCATTGAACTATGCTATTCAAGGGATTGTTTCATTTAATGATCGTCCCCTTCGTGTTTGTATTCAATTTGGTTTCATCTGTTTAGGCCTTGCTCTTTTGTATCTTGTTTTTGAATTGATGAAATACATACTATCAGCAAGTAACTATGTCAGTGGTTACTTTACAACTATTGCAGCCATCATTCTATTTAGTGGTGTTCAATTGATTTTCATTGGTATTCTTGGAGAATATATTGGAAAAATCTATTATGAGGTAAAACGTCGTCCTCACTTTATCATTGAGGATACCAATATCGAACAAGCAAAAGAAAATAATATTGGATAAAGGAGAGAATATGTTAATCTGGTTTATGCGCTGGCAAGAGTTTTTGAAGAAAAATCCCAAAAAAATTCTCTATGCCTTGAGTGCGTTAGCCCCAATGACTATTATGTTAGTAGTTTGGGCTTTCATGGGGATGTACCCGTTTGGAAGTAAGAGTCTGATGGCTGTTGACTTTGGTCAGCAATATATCAGTTTCTTTGGCTTGCTAAAAAATGCTATCTTGACGGGAGACCTATCTAGTTTGAGTTATTCTTTCACTAAGTCTCTTGGTGGAGATATGATTGGGGTGCTTGGATACTATCTAATGAGCCCCTTTAACCTCATCTATATCCTAATGCCCCTCAAATATTTCGGAGCAGCAGTCTTTCTTACTATTTGGCTCCGCTACGGGGCAATCGGTCTATCCTTTGCCTTCCTCTTGATCAAACGTTACAAAGGTTTGGAGTCTAGAAAATGGATGGTTCCCCTGTTCTCGACAGCTTATGCCTTGTCAGGGATGTTGGTTTCCTACCAGATGAATGTCATTTTCTATGATGCCATGATCATGCTACCAATTGTCATTGTGTACTTGGAACAATTGTTAGACGGAGAAGCTCCCTATCGCTATTCCTTTGTCTTGGGACTAGCTGTCTTACTCCAATTTTACATGGGCTACATGATTTCGATTTTTGTTGCCTTGTATGCCTGTTTCTATGTATCTCCTAGATTAATGGTCGAAGGTGATCTAAAGACAAAATTAAAAAATTATATCCCACCTTTATTACAAGCTGTCATTTATTCGATTATCGGGATTGGAACAGCAGCAGTCCTTTTGCTACCTGTCTTCTTTAACCTGTTGGAAAGTAAGGGACAGATTGGTGGAGGAATGACCTTCTCTTTTGCTTTCCAAATCAACCCCTTAGATATTCTTGCTAAGATGGTCATTGGTGGTTTTGATACGACGTCTGGTTGGTCTGCAGGACCAAACTTACCAAATATCTATATTGGGGCACTTGGTTTTCTAGGCTTCATTTTCTACTTCCTCTCTAAGAATGTTTCCAAAGTTAAGAAATGGGCTGCTGGGATTGTTACTCTTGTCTTCTTGACGTCATTCGTTAATGAGTTTGTAAGTAAGATCTGGCACATGGGTCAAAACCCAGCCGGCTTCTTCTTCCGTTTTTCTTGGTTGTTCTCATTCTTCATGTTACTACTGGCTTACCAAGCAGTGAAGGAAAGACCAGTTGTCTCTAAATGGACGAATCTTGGGATTGGAATCGGGTTGGCTCTTTCTGTATGTTATATTCAATCGAAGAGCTACACCTTTATCGCTAAAGTACAACCAGAAGCAATCACGAACTATTTCTCAAAAAATGTGTTTCTTCCTCTCTTGGTTTTGGTGGTTCTAGGAGGCCTCGGTTTTTACGCCTATTGGACAAAATCTCAGAAGAGTCAGCGTGAGAAGATGATTCTAATTGGTGTAACTTCGGTCTTTATAGTGATTGCCTTTCTGTTACTGAAAGCAGGTTATCTACTCACCCAAGTCAGTCTCACAGTGATCGCCTATTTGATTGTCTTGCTCATCTTGAATTTCAAACTATCCCGTTTTGCTGTGGTGATTGTTTCCTTTGTATCGATTTTGGAGTTTGGTTATAATGCCTACTTGTCACAAGTTACTCTAGGGTATGATAATGTTAATAAGTTTTCAGATGCGACTGTATCAGTCAAACGTGTGACAGATAATATTCAAGAAAATTCAGATCAAAAATTCTATCGAATTGCTTCGGATTTTGGTTATTCTAGAACAGTACCTTCGTTGATTTCTTATCCAGGCTTGAGTACGTTTAGTTCGAGTTTGGAACGAAGCACCATGGACCACTTTGCTTTTATGGGAGATCTTGGAGTCAATGCGTCAACACAGTATTCAAATGGAACCCCATTGACAGATGCCTTATATGGTGTACGTTACTTTATGAGTGTCAAAGATTTTGATCCAAAAGAGATAGAAGATAATCCAAATAAGATGTACTTTTATCGATTTACGGACCGATTTGATTTAAAACGCTATTTCACAGAAAAAGTCTATGAAGATAAACGTTATGTTGTCTATAAAAATCCTAAATCTTTCCCACTTGCATATGGTACAAATGTTCTTGTGAGAAATATTAAATTTGGTGTCAATAATGCTTTTGCCAACCAAAATATTATTCTGAATTCAATGGAGGGGCATCAAAAAGCTAAAAACGATACGATTGAGTACTTTAAACCTTTGGCATTTAACGCAATTGAAACAGAAAATGTTATTGAAGAAAAGGTCAATAAGGAAACTGGGGAAGCTATCTATAAGAGAGCAGATTCTTCAAAGGATGCTATTATTCGCTATAGAATCACTCCTCGTACAAATTATACCTATTACTTTTTCACTCCTGTGTCTTTAACACATAAACAAGACTATTCTGTCTTGCTCAATGGTAAATGGTTAAAAAATAATAAATCATTTACGCAAAGACAAATTTGGCAGTTAACAGATCAAACAGAAAATAAGGAAACTGTTATTGAATTTAGATTTAGAACAGATCAAATTGATATGAGTAACGCAGCTGTTTATCGTGCAGATGTTGATCAAATTGAACAAGTATTGGAGAACCGGAAGAAACAAGGATTAAAAGTTACGAAGTTCTCAAATACTCATATTGTAGGTAATGTATCCATTACAGACAATAGTAAATATATGATGACTTCAATTCCGTACAGTGATGGATGGAAAGTGAAAGTGGATGGGAAATTTGTTCAAACGTCAAAAGCTTGGAATGCTTTCTTAGCGTTCCCGATCTCAAAAGGAAATCATAAGGTCGAATTCGTCTTTAGACAAAAAGGAGTCATTCTTGGTGCGTTGCTATCGATTGTTTCAATTACTTACTTAGTCATTCAAATGAGACGAAGCAGAAGTAATGAAGGACGATAGGATATGCGAGAGTATCAAAGATTGTTATAAATACAAAAAAGGATAGCATCCAATTGGATGCTATCCTTTTTGTATGATACGCAAATGTGAATGATTAGTTATTAGAAATCTTGCGTTTCAGGATGACGGCACCTGACAAGACAAGTACTCCTGAGAATACAAGGCCAGTTGCGACAACTTCACCTGTACTTGGAAGAAGTGTTTTGTGACCTCTACCATTTTCTGGTGTGCTTGTTTCTTCACTACTATTTGTAGGTGTTTCTGGAGTTGTAGTTGTGGATGATTTAGTACGAGGACGCCATTTACCTTCTCCATCTCCTGGTACTCTTGGTACTTCTGGTTTTTCTGGAGTCGTTGTAGTAGTTGAAGTAGTCGTAGGTTCTTCAGTTGTAGTGGTTGAAGTAGTCGTAGGTTCTTCAGTTGTAGTAGTTGAAGTAGTCGTAGGTTCTTCGGTTGTAGTAGTTGAAGTAGTTGTAGGTTCTTCGGTTATAGTGGTTGAAGTAGTTGTAGGTTCTTCAGTTGTAGTAGTTGAAGTAGTCGTAGGTTCTTCAGTTGTTGTAGTTGAAGTAGTTGTAGGCTCTTCAGTTGTAGTAGTTGTTGAAGTGGTCGTAGGTTCTTCAGTTGTAGTTGAAGTAGTCGTAGGTTCTTCAGTTGTTGTAGTTGAAGTAGTCGTAGGTTCTTCGGTTGTAGTTGTAGAAGTAGTTGTAGGCTCTTCAGTCGTTGTAGTAGTTGTTACTGTTGTAGTAGTCGGTTCTTCAGTCGTTGTAGTTGAAGTAGTTGTAGGCTCTTCAGTTGTGGTTGTAGTCGTAGTGGTTGTTTCTTCTTTTGGATTTACGATTGTTTTAGTCGCTGAACGCTCAGCTCCAAAATCGTCAACGTTAACTTCTGTATCTGCAACTTTGATGACATAACCTGATGGTGCTTCAACTTCAGTGATGATATATTTGTCTTTTAACAGTTTGTTAACAGCAATATTACCATTATCATCTGATACAAACTCACCAATAACTTGGTTATTAGCTTGACGAACTACTTTAAACTTAGCACCCTTAAGTGGTTGATTCGCCTCATCTACTTTATGGATATTGATTGAGTAAACATAACCAAGACCAGCACCACCAGCAATTTGAACTGCAGCGGCATTAGTTATGCTGTTACTTTCAATACCAACACCTTTAAGAGTTGCATCATTTTTCAAGACCTCACCATCGACAGGGTCGTAATTTAAACGTACTTTATAATTAATACGATACTGATCTTGATCTGTAATGTCACCTAGTTCGATAACGAAGGATTGGCCGTCTTCACTAACTGTAATCTTGTGTTGGTCTGTCACATCAACGCTGTTTGAGAATACCCATTCACCAGTTTCGAAAGAGAATTTACCTTTCATAACCTTAATGCTATCTTTTACATAAGAAGCATTTGTAAATTGCAAGTGGTCCTCAATCGTTACACCTTTGATGTTTTGTTTTGTACGATTGACTGAAATAGTATATTGGACCTCTCTTGGGTCATTAGAGTTAACCCAACTAGTCTTTGTTAAAACTTTTGGATCTCCATCTCCGATACCTTTAAATGTAATCTTCCCAGCAACTTTAGTTTCCTTATTGATAGTAATTTCTATTGGGATCTCTCCTTGTTGAGGATGTTTTTTGAAATCGACACGAGCATAGAAGAAGAAAGACCCATTAGTATCTGAGTGTTTTTCAACATAATCCGTATAAGTTAAAGAAATGGACTTGTTATCCGCATTTACTTTAGCGTAAGCGATAATCTCATTTGTATTGATATCACGAATTTCGAATGATTGTGAAGTAACCACCAAAGCGTCTGGTACAGTCATAACAGTAGTATCCCCTGCTTTGACATTTTTCCCAGTTAAATCAAAATTTGCATTGATACGGAATGTTGCCCATTGTCCTAATTCCCAATCAAGGTTGCCACCTTCATTATTGGTAACTTTGATATTTTTGATCGTATCGACCAATTTTCCGCTAACGGTCACTCCAGGAGTTTCTGCTGAAGTACGATTTAGACCTAAAGCGAAAAGCATGGCCACTAAACAAAGGACAAATGAGAAAATTTTAATATTTCTAGTTTTCTGCTTCATCTTATCTTCCCTTTTCATAAAAATACAGGTGCCTAAACATCAATATCTGATTACTTTTAATGATATGGATACTTTATACCATATCTGTTTTCAATCAAAATTGAGTGTTGAGACACAACCTCCATTGAATCATTTTATATTAGAGAGAAATATTTTGATTACAAAACTATCCTCTACACAGGGAATTATAGCAAAATTTATGAGTTACTTCAAGTGAAAATTTGTGGATTTCATCACAAATTCCAGATTTTAATCATTATATTTTGACCACCATAATTTTAGAGTAAATTTTACTGAAATTCATAAAGATGATTCAAAAGATACGAATAGTAAAATTGAGGAGACGCTTTGCAAAAGTGATGGTATAATAGAAGAGATAGAAACATTTTAGAATGAAAGAGGAATGATGATGACAAAAATTCGTGGATTTGAACTTGTATCAAGCTATACCAATCAGGACTTACTGCCAAAACGGGAGACGGCCCACGCAGCTGGCTACGACTTAAAGGTGGCAGAATGCACGGTGATTGCTCCTGGGGAAATCGTCCTAGTCCCAACTGGGGTCAAGGCCTATATGCAACCGACTGAGGTGCTCTATCTCTATGACCGTTCCTCTAACCCTCGCAAAAAAGGCCTGGTCTTGATCAATTCTGTTGGGGTTATCGATGGAGACTACTACGGCAATCCAGGAAATGAAGGCCATATCTTTGCTCAGATGAAAAATATTACTGACCAGGAAGTCGTCCTTGAAGTTGGCGAACGTGTGGTTCAGGCTGTCTTTGCTCCTTTCTTAATTGCAGATGGAGATGAGGCGGATGGCGTGCGGACTGGTGGATTTGGGTCGACAGGGCACTAAGATGAAGATTATCTTTGTCCGTCATGGGGAGCCAGATTACCGTGAGTTAGAGGAGCGTTCCTATACTGGATTCGGGATAGATTTGGCACCCTTATCTGAGAAAGGAAGACAACAAGCTCAGGAACTTTGCAAAAATCCTTTGTTTGGCTCAGCTGATATCCTGGTGTCTTCTGCAGTGACGCGAGCTTTAGAAACGGCTTTTTATGTATCCTGTGCTACTGGCCTTCCTTTGAGGGTAGAGCCATTATTGCATGAATGGCAGGTTTATGAAACAGGTATAGAGAACTTTGAAACAGCTAGATGTCTGTTTTTAGAAAACAAGGGGGAGTTGCTCCCAAATTCTCCTGTTCAATATGAGACAGCTGAGGAAATGAGGTCTCGGTTTCTAAAATCTATGCGCAAGTATCGAGACTATCAGACAGTCGTTGTTGTCACTCATCGAATGCTCATGCGCCAATTTGTACCAGACGAGAAGATTGATTTTTGCCAAGTGATTGAGTGTGAAATAGAGATTTAGAAAGAGGTTTATCATCGCAAAGAAAAAAACGACATTTGTGTGTCAAAATTGTGCCTACAATTCACCCAAATACCTAGGGCGCTGTCCAAATTGTGGGTCTTGGTCTTCTTTTGTCGAGGAGGTCGAGGTAGCAGAGGTCAAGAATGCGCGGGTTTCCTTGACGGGTGAAAAGACCAAACCCATGAAATTGGCGGACGTGACCTCTATCAATGTTCACCGGACCAAGACGGAGATGGAAGAATTCAACCGCGTCCTTGGAGGTGGTGTCGTCCCAGGAAGTCTCGTCCTCATCGGTGGGGATCCTGGGATTGGGAAATCGACCCTCCTCCTTCAAGTGTCGACCCAGTTGTCTCAAGTGGGAACGGTTCTCTACGTCAGTGGAGAGGAGTCAGCTCAGCAGATCAAGCTACGAGCAGAGCGCTTGGGTAATATCGACAGTGAGTTTTATCTCTATGCTGAGACTAATATGCAGAGCGTGAGAGCCGAGGTAGAGCGGATCCAACCTGACTTTCTTATCATCGATTCGATCCAGACCATTATGTCTCCTGAAATTTCAGGGGTACAAGGATCGGTTTCTCAGGTGCGAGAAGTGACGGCAGAGCTCATGCAGCTGGCCAAGACCAATAATATCGCCATCTTCATCGTCGGCCATGTGACCAAGGAAGGAACCCTGGCGGGCCCGCGTATGTTGGAGCACATGGTGGATACGGTGCTCTACTTTGAGGGGGAACGCCACCATACCTTCCGAATTCTGAGAGCAGTCAAGAACCGCTTTGGTTCGACCAATGAGATTGGGATTTTTGAGATGCAGTCAGGTGGCTTGGTTGAGGTGCTCAATCCGAGTCAAGTTTTCCTAGAAGAGCGTTTAGACGGTGCCACTGGTTCGTCAATCGTAGTGACCATGGAAGGGACCCGTCCGATTCTAGCGGAAGTTCAGGCCTTGGTAACACCAACCATGTTTGGAAATGCTAAGCGGACGACGACAGGGCTTGATTTTAATCGGGCTAGTCTGATTATGGCTGTTTTGGAGAAACGGGCAGGTTTGCTCCTTCAAAATCAAGATGCCTACCTCAAATCTGCAGGTGGTGTCAAATTGGATGAGCCTGCCATTGACCTAGCAGTAGCAGTAGCCATTGCCTCGAGCTACAAGGACAAACCAACAAACCCGCAGGAATGTTTCGTTGGAGAGTTAGGCTTGACAGGAGAAGTCCGTCGAGTCAACCGGATCGAGCAACGAATCAATGAAGCCGCTAAGCTCGGTTTTACCAAGATTTATGTTCCGAAAAATTCTCTTACGGGAATTGCGACACCATCAGGAATCCAGGTGGTCGGTGTGAGTACACTAGCTGAAGTCTTGAAGAAAGTATTTTAATAGTAGAAAAGTCTTAAACGGGAAGTTTAAGACTTTTTTTCAGATGTGACAGATGACAGGAGGTATCCCCTGACAGAAAGGATTGGATATGGTAAAATAATAGATGATTTGAATTTCAAAGGAATAAAGGAGAGACCATGTCTTATTTTGATAATTTTTTAACAGCCAATCAAGCTTATGTGGCTCTACATGGAGACCTCCGTCTTCCGATTAAGCCCAAAACACAAGTCGCCATCGTGACCTGTATGGATTCCCGCCTTCACGTGGCACCTGCACTAGGTCTGGCTCTTGGAGACGCCCATATTTTGCGGAATGCTGGAGGGCGCGTGACAGAGGATATGATCCGGTCTTTGGTCATCTCCCAGCAACAGATGGGCACCCGTGAAATTGTGGTCTTGCACCATACAGACTGTGGTGCTCAGACCTTTGAGAACGAAGGCTTCCGGCAACATCTCAAGAAAGAACTGGGAGTAGATGTGGGAGATCGTGATTTCCTACCCTTTCAAAATATTGAAGAGAGTGTCCGTGAAGATATGAGGCTTCTCAAGGCTTCTCCTTTGATTCCAGAAGATGTCGTTATCTCAGGAGCTGTGTATGATGTGGATACCGGATTGATCTCAGAAGTAAAATGATCATATAGAAGAGAATAGGAAGAGAGAACGATCTTTGTTTCCTGTACTCTTCTTTTTTATAGTATAAAAAAAGTGAACCAAATAGGAAAAAATGTGACAATTTAGCAAAAAACATTAAAAAATTAGTGGAATAAAATAACATTTTAACAAGAATATTACGATTTATTTACAACAGATTGACTCTATATGTCAACGGTGTTACAATTTTACTGGTATCATGGAATCATGAAATATGAAAAAGGAGATCCTATAAATGAAGGATATATTTAATAAGCGCCAGCGCTTTTCATTGCGAAAATATAGCGTTGGGGTTTGTTCAGTTCTTTTAGGAACAGCACTTTTTGCTGCAGGAGCGCAATCTGCATCAGCAGATGAGGCAACAGTAGCCCCTGAATCTGCAGGAACGGCGACTTCAGGAGCACAACCTGCTGCAACAGAATCAAGTCAAGCAGAAGTACCAGTTGCTTCTAAGGCATATGGTGAGGGAGCACCAGCGCCAAAAGTAGACCTTTCTAATTCTGCTACAACTTCAGAAGCACCAGCTCCATCAACTGAAAAAGCTGAAGTGATTGAAAAATCAGCTGCTTCAGAAGACAAGGAAGTCCCAGCTGAGACTAAAAAAGAAGAAAAAGCTGAAACTAAAAAATCTGAAGAAGCTCCAAAGTCGACAGCACCATTAGAAACAAGCAAACCTGTCGAGAAGAAAAAAGGATCAAGCTCTAAGCCGGTCTCCACACCAGTGCTTACTACAGCACAACCTACTACAGCTCGCTCTGCAGCAGTTGAAAACTCAGAAACATCACCTGCAAGTGAAAGCTCAGAAGCACCTACGGCTATTTCAGCTACTGTAAATCCAGTAGCTCCGATCATTGGTGCAGAGCGAGGTGTGCAGGTAAATAGAGAAGCAGCTGAAGAGCGTAGTGCATCACTTGATCGTGCAGCAACTGATTTGACGAACGCTGGAGCCTTGGTAACAAGTCGTAGCCGACGTAGCCGTCGTGCTGTGTATGATCATAATGGAACTCCAGTGGAAGTGACGACCTATTTAAAACCAGGTGAAACTGCAGCTCCAAGCATGTTTGATGCGAACGGTGCGACTGTAAGCTCTCAACCTGTACCAGCTGGATACTCAGCTAAAGAAGGAGATTGGTATACATACAGTATTGTAGACCTTACTCGCTTTAACGAACGGTATCATACAAACTACTATACGCGTGCTTATAAGAGATTTGATGCTTCGACAGACACGACTGTTGAATTGATCGATAAAAACACTGGTAATGTAGTAGAAACCAGAACGATTACTGCTTCTAGCGGAATTCAAAAATTCACAACAACCAAAGCAGCCTCTAATGGAGAATTAACTTGGCAAGTTGATTTCGATAAAGGTTTAGGAGCTGGACCTGGTAAAACGAACCAACCATTTATTCAATTGGGTTATGAAGTTGGAGCAAGTATCCAAGCTTTAGTAGCTCCTGGGCACAATCTTACTCCAGATGAGAAAAAATTATACGATGCTGTTTATGCTGCTCGTACATCAACGGATATCATTAACGTTGTAGAGTCTGCTTATAATGGCCGTACGATTACAGATACCAATGCCAAGATTCCAGTAGCAGTTGAAAAGACAACTTACTATCGAGTAGTTGATGAAAATAACCCAACATTCAACGCCAATAAAACAGATAAGACTGTTCAAGACTACGTGCCAAATGGTAATGAAGTAGACTTAGCTAGATATACTCTTAAAGCTATGGAAGGACAAAACTTCACAGCATCTGGTGAACGTCAATTTGCTGGCTACAAGTTGTATCAAACAGCCGATGCAAACGATCAATCAGGTTATGTGAGTCGTCCTTATACTGTTGGTACCAAATTCATGGACGCTGAGCGTGCAGGAATTAAACGGATCAAAGAAATCGTAGGTGAAGACGGAACAGTAGTCGTTCGTGTTTACTTACTAGATCCAAAACAACAAAGTAAACGTTCAGATGGTACATTAAGCACTGATGGATACATGTTGCTGGCGGAAACTAAACCTATTAAACCAGGTGATTACAATAAAGAAGATTTAGTTGTTAAGAAATCACCTCTTAACACAATTGCTTTCACAGATAGTAAAGGTGTAAACTATCCAAACGGTAAAGAAGTTCCATTTGACTTCCAAACAGCTGCTGGATATACACCTAAGAAAACAGTATTCGTACCATTCTTGGGAGACAACATTGGCCACCTTTCTCCAAACGAACAATTGGTTCGTGGAGTAAATGGTATCGGTACCAACGTTGACTTGCTCAACTCTTTGACACCGTATAAACAACCAATCTACTACTATGTGAAACAAAAACCAGTCGAAGTCACTCCAGAAGTTGAAAAACAACTGGAAGGACGGGTGCTAGTTGACGGTGAATTCACCTTCAAGATTAAAGAAAACCAATCAAACAAATCACTTCCTGCCTATGAAGAAACTGTAACGAATAAAGCCGACGGTAAAGCTACATTTAGCAAGTTATCATTTAACAAAGTTGGTACTTATACATACACAATCACTGAAACTGCAGGTTCAGATACAAACGTCGATTATGATGAAATGACAGTTACGATGACTGTTAATGTAACTGAAAATTCTAACGGTGATTTAGAAGCTTCTGTTAAATATAGTGGTAGTGGTGGATTTGCCTCAAAAGCTGATGACAAAGTCTTCAACAACTATGTCGTAGCTCCAGTTAAGACCAAGTTTGACTTCAGCAAGGCTCTTGCAGGGCGTGAGTTACAAGATGATGAATTTACTTTCGTTCTTAAAGATGAATCTGGAAATGTTATTCAAACGAAGAAGAACAAAGCAAATGGTGTGATCGCCTTTGATGATTTGACCTTTGACAACACACAAGTTGGTACTCATAAGTACACTGTAGAAGAGGTTCAAGGTTCTGAAGCAGGTATGCAATATGATACGATGAAAGCTGAAGTAACGATCACTGTTACGAAAGAGGGTCACGTTCTTAAAGCAACGAATACTCTTCCATCAGATACAGAGTTCAACAATACCTTCACACCTGCTGCTACACAAGCTCAATTCAAGTTTACTAAGAAATTGGAAGGTAAAGAGCTTACAAAGGATGCCTTCACATTCGAATTGCTTGAAAATGGCAATATCATTCAAACCAAGAAAAATGCGGCTGATGGAACTATTCAATTTGATGCGATTTCATACGATAAAGAAGGTTCTCACACATACACTGTACGTGAAGTAGCTGGAACAGATAGAAACATCGACTACGATGATATGAATGCAGTTGTAACAGTGAACGTAACCAAGAATGCTTCAACAGGGATCCTGACTGCTAATGTTACAATGCCGGCAGATACAGAATTTAACAACTATGTTGTTGCTCCAGTTGTTACAAGATTTGACTTTACTAAAAAATTAGCCGGTCGTAAGTTAAAAGCTGGTGAATTCAGTTTTGTTCTCAAAGATCAAGATGGTAAGGTTATTGAAACAGTTAAGAATGATGCAGAAGGAAATGTGACCTTTACTGAATTGTCATATGACAATACTAAAATTGGTACCCACTCATACTCTGTTGAGGAAGTCATCCCAGCTGATGCAGATAAAGAATTTGGTATGACATACGATACCATGAAAGCATTTGTCCGTGTAAAAGTTGCTAAGAATGGTCATACCTTAACAACTGTTACAGACATTGCTTCAACAGGCGGTAAGAATGCTGCTGGTGAATCAACTGACACTCAAGAAGATACTGAATTCAACAACAAAGTCACTCCTCCAGAAACTCCTAAATTCCAACCAGAAAAATTTGTCGTTTCTAAAGAGAAATATGACATCACTGGCAACAAGTTGATGAACGACGACGATGAGTTGACAAATGAATACACTGAAACAAATGCAGATCCATATGTAGACAAGACAACCAACAACGAACCAGAAAACTTGAATACTAAGACAGTTAAACGTGGTTCTAAATTGGTTTACCAAGTATGGCTAGATACGACTAAATTCACTGAAGCAAACAACATCCAATACGTTGGTGTATCGGATACATATGACGCTGATAAATTGGACGTCAATGCAGCTGATATCAAAGCATATGATTCAGTAACTGGTGCAGAAGTAACCAATAAATTCGACATCAAAGTTGAAAACGGTACAATCACTGCAACTTCTAAAGAAGCATTTATCAAAGATAAAGTCAATGCTCCTGTTATCGACACCACTAAGTTCGAATTCGGACGTTACTATAAATTTGATATCCCAGCAACTGTGAAAGAATCTGTTAAAGCTGGTGCTGATATTGAAAATACAGCCAACCAAACCGTTCATGTTTACAACCCAGTAAGCAAGAAGGTTGAAAAGCCTGAAAAACCAACACAAAAACGTGTCAATAGCGTTCCAGTTCCAGTGGAAATGAACTTCACGAAACGTTTGGAAGGTCGTGAACTTCAGGCCAAGGAATTCGAATTCGTATTGAAGAAAGACGGCGTTGAAGTTGAACGCGTGAAGAATGACGCTGCTGGTAAGATCGTCTTCAAGACTCTTGAATTCGGTCGCGATGACCTTGGTAAGACTTACAACTACACAGTTGAAGAAACTCCTGGTACAGATGCAACTGTCAACTACGATACAATGGTTGCAACTGTTAAAGTGGTTGTTTCACACGATGGTACAGCGAAAGCCATCGTTGCCAACGTAACAGACGCTGCTGATAAAGAATTTAACAACCGTGTAACACCTCCAGAAGAACCTAAGTTCCAACCAGAGAAATACGTTGTTTCTAAAGAGAAATACGATATCACTGGTGACAAACTCGTTGATGATGATAAAGAGTTAGCAGACAAGTACGCAGATACCAATGCGAACCCATATGCGGACAATACCATCAATAATGAAGTGGAAAACTTAAATACTAAGACTGTTGAACGTGGATCAAAATTAGTTTACCAAGTATGGTTGGATACAACTAAATTCGACGCAGCTAACAAGGACAACATCCAATCAGTAGGAATCTCAGATGACTACGATGAAACTAAGTTGGATCTTGATTCTACTAAGATCAAAGCTTACGACTCAGTAACAGGCGCAGAAGTAACAGATAAATTCGATATCACTGTGAACAACGGTGTGATCACTGCAACCCTTAAAGATGGCTTCACGAAGTCACTTGGCGATGCAGAAAACACACAAGTCATCGACACAACTAAATTTGCCTTCGGACGTTACTACAAGTTCGACATCCCAACAACAGTGAAAGCTGATGTACCTGGTGGTGTAGACATCGAAAATACTGCGGCTCAAGTAGTCAACTACTACAACCCAACTACTAAGAAAGTTGAAAAACCAAGCAAACCAACTGAAAAACGTGTCAACAACGTACCAATTCAAATTGAACTTGACTTCAAGAAAGCTCTTGCTGGTCGTCAATTGAAAGCGAATGAGTTTACTTTCCAATTGTTAGACGATGATGAATTCAATGTTCTTGAAACAGCAACCAATGATAAGGATGGTAAGGTTAAATTCACTAGCCTTAAATACACAAACAATGATATCGGAGTTTACCGTTACAAAGTAGTAGAAGTTGCTGGTACAGACTCAACCGTTACATATGACAATATGAAAGCTGTTGTAACAGTCACTGTTTCTCATGATGGTACAGCTAAAGCTTTAGTTGCTAAGGTCGGAGATATTGCTGATAAAGAGTTCAACAATACAGTAACTCCACCAGAAGAACCTAAGTTCCAACCAGAGAAATACGTTGTTTCTAAAGAGAAATACGATATCACTGGTGATAAGCTCGTTGATGATGACAAAGAGTTGGCAGACAAGTACGCAGATACCAATGCGAACCCATATGCGGACGATGCATCAAACAACGAAGCAGAAAACTTGAATACCAAGACTGTGAAACGTGGCGACAAGTTGGTTTACCAAGTATGGTTGGATACAACTAAATTCGACGCAGCTAACAAGGACAACATCCAAACAGTAGGAATCTCTGATAACTACGATGAAGCGAAATTAAATCTTAATGCAGCTGACATCAAAGCTTACGACTCTGTAACAGGCGCAGAAGTAACAGATAAATTCGATATCACTGTGAACAACGGTGTGATCACTGCGAACTTGAAAGCTGGCTTCACGAAGTCACTTGGCGATGCGGAAAACACACAAGTGATCGACACAACTAAATTCGAATTCGGACGTTACTACAAGTTCGACATCCCAACAACAGTGAAAGCTGATGTACCTGGTGGTGTAGACATTGAAAACACTGCGGCTCAAGTAGTCAACTACTACAACCCAACAACTAAGAAAGTTGAAAAACCAAGCAAACCAACTGAAAAACGTGTAAACAACGTACCAGTTGAGGTAGGATTCAACTTCACTAAACGCTTGGAAGGCCGTGAGCTTAAAGCTAACGAATTCAGCTTCGTACTTAAAGATTCAACTGGTAAAGAAGTTGAAACTGTGAAGAACGATAAAGATGGTAACGTTAAGTTCTCTAAACTTGAGTTCAAGAAAGGCCAAGAAGGCGTTCACAACTACACAGTAGAAGAAGTTAAAGGCACAGACGCAACCGTTACATACGACACCATGAAAGCGAATGTAACAGTCACAGTGAAACACGATGGTACAGCTAAAGTACTTATCGCGACTGTAGGCGACATTGCGGATAAAGAATTTAACAACCGTGTAACACCTCCAGAAACTCCAGAATTCAATCCAGAAAAATATGTTCTAAACGAAAAAGAATTTGATTTGACTGGAACTTCATTATTAGATGATGATAAAGAGTTGGCAGACAAGTACGCAGATACCAATGCGAACCCATATGCGGACGATGCATCTAATAACGAAGCAGCGAATATCAACACTAAATCAGTTAAACCAGGTCAAAAACTTGTTTACCAAGTATGGTTGGATACAACTAAATTTGACGCAAACAACAAAGACCATATCCAATTAGTAGGAATCTCAGATGACTACGATGAGGCTAAAGTTGATGTTGATGGTTCAGAAATCAAAGCTTATGACGGTAAGACTGGTGCGGATGTAACAGCTAAATTCGATATCGCTGTGAACAACGGTGTGATTACTGCAACCCTTAAAGATGGCTTCACGAAGTCACTTGGCGATGCGGAAAACACACAAGTGATTGACACAAATAAATTCGAATTCGGACGTTACTACAAGTTTGATATCCCAGCTACAGTGAAAGCTGACGTTGCAGGTGGAGTAGACATCGAAAATACTGCGGCTCAAGTTGTTAACTACTACAACCCAACTACTAAGAAAGTTGAAAAACCTGAAAAACCAACTGAAAAACGTGTCAACAGCGTTCCAGTTGAAGTAGAAT
Organism: Streptococcus sp. 27098_8_66; assembly: GCF_041431945.1. Taxonomy (NCBI): domain Bacteria; kingdom Bacillati; phylum Bacillota; class Bacilli; order Lactobacillales; family Streptococcaceae; genus Streptococcus; species Streptococcus sp. 27098_8_66. The sequence continues at coordinate 17,249 of NZ_JAPVYS010000016.1, forward strand.
TCAACTTTACTAAACGTATGGAAGGCCGTGAGCTTAAAGCCAATGAATTCAGCTTCGTTCTTAAGGATAAAGATGGTAAGACTCTTGAAACTGTGAAGAACGATGCATCTGGTAACGTTAAGTTCTCAGCTCTTGAATTCAAGAAAGGTCAAGAAGGAACTTACAACTACACTGTAGAAGAAGTTAAAGGAAGCGACGCAACCGTTACATACGACACCATGAAAGCGAATGTAACAGTCACAGTTTCACACGAAGGAAAAGCTAAAGTTCTGATCGCGAAAGTTGGCGACATTGCGGACAAAGAATTTAACAACAAGGTGACTCCTCCAGAAACTCCAGAGTTCAACCCAGAGAAATACATCTTGAACGCTGAGAAATTCGACCTTACTGGTAAATCACTTCTTGATGATGATAAAGAATTGGCAGACAAGGTTGCGGAAACAAACGCAAATCCTTACGCTGATAAGGCTGACAATAATGAAGCAGCAAACATCAATACTAAGACTGTGAAACGTGGCGATAAGGTTGTTTACCAAGTATGGTTGGATACAACTAAGTTTACTGAAGCGCACAACATCCAATCTGTTGGTGTTACTGATGACTACGAAGAAGACAAACTTGACATCAATGTTGCAAACATCAAAGCTTACGACTCTGTAACAGGCGAAGATGTGACTGCTAAATTTGATATCAAGGTTGAAAACGGTGTGATCTCTGCAACTTCTAAAGCGGACTTGACTAAGTCACTTGGAGATGCAGAAAATACTCCAGTGATCGACACAACTAAGTTTGCGTTTGGACGTTACTACAAGTTCGACATCCCAGCAACAGTGAAAGATACTGTTAAGGGTGGTGCGGATATTGAAAACACTGCAGCTCAAATCGTTCACCAATACGATCCAACAAGCAAGACAGTGAAGAAACCAAACAAACCAACTGAAAAACGTGTTGTGAACATCCCTGTTTCAGTAGAATTCAACTTCACGAAACGTTTGGAAGGCCGTGAGCTTAAAGCTAACGAATTCAGCTTTGTTCTTAAGGATAAAGATGGTAAGACTCTTGAAACTGTGAAGAACGATGCATCTGGTAACGTTAAGTTCTCAGCTCTTGAATTCAAGAAAGGTCAAGAAGGAACTTACAACTACACTGTAGAAGAAGTCAAAGGAACTGATACAACCGTTACTTATGACACTATGAAAGCAGTTGTAACAGTTGAGGTTTCTCATGATGGAACTGCGAAAGCTCTCCTTACTAAGGTAACGGATCCATCAGACAAAGAATTCAATAACACTGTTCGCCCACCTGAAACTCCAGAATTCAATCCAGAGAAATACATCTTGAACGAATCTAAATTCGATCTTACAGGTGTGAAACTTCTCGACGATGATAAAGAGTTGAAGGATAAGGTTGCGGACACAAATGCAAATCCTTACGTTGATAAGACTGATAACAACGAAGCTCAAAATATCAATACGAAGACACTCAAGAAAGGTGATAAAGTATACTACCAAGTATGGTTGGATACAACTAAATTCACTGAAGCACACAATATTCAATCTGTTGGTGTTACAGATAAATATGATAGTGCGAACTTGACTGTCAACGGAGCTGATATTAAGGCATACGACTCTGTAACAGGAGAAGATGTAACAGCTAAGTTTGATATCAAGGTTGAAAACGGTGTGATTACTGCAACATCTAAAGCAGACTTGACTAAGTCACTTGGAGACGCAGAAAATACACAAGTGATCGACACAACTAAGTTGGCCTTTGGACGTTACTACAAGTTTGAAATTCCTGCAGAAATTATACAATCTGCTCAAGATGGTGTGGACATTGAAAATACAGCTTCACAAATCGTACACCAATACGATCCAACTAAGAAGACTGTAGAAAAACCAGAAAAACCAACTGAAAAACGTGTAGTCAACATTCCAGTTAAGGTTCAATTCCAATTCACTAAGAAATTGGAAGGTCGTGCATTGAAGGCTGGTGAATTCAGTTTCGTTCTTAAGGACGAAAAAGGAAATGTGATCGAAACCGTAACCAATGATGCGGCTGGTAAGATCACTTTCTCAAATCTTGAATTCAAACGTGGTGAAGAAGGAACTCATCTCTACCATGTAGAAGAAATCCGTGGCAAAGATTCTAGCATCGAATACGATAAGATGGTTGCCACTGTGGGTATTATGATTAACAAAGACGGTAAAGTATTGACGGCTATTACTCAGTTGCCAGAAGATACAGAGTTTAACAACACTGTTATTCCGCCAACAACACCGCCAAATACACCACCAACAACACCACCGAATACACCGCCGACAACGCCACCAACAACACCGCCAACACCACCAACACCACCAACGCCACCAACACCTACAACTCCTCCAGCTCCAGCACTTCCTGAAACTGGTGAAGAACAATCAGCATCTGCTGCATTGTTAGGTGCTGCACTTGGTATGGTTGGCCTTGCGGGACTTGTAAAACGCAAAAAACGCGAAGACTAAAATTGAGGTGACATCGACAAACTTGATGATGAGGTGACAATTTTAGATCCAACAGGAAGAGGCTTTGCTCGAAAGAGCAAGGCCTCTTTGTTTGGTATTGGAAACTTAGAAAAACATGCATAAATGTGATGAAAAAGTTTCAGTAAAATTCTATATATTCATTTCATTCGGTTACTAGTTTCAGTAAAATTCCATTGACTTGAAGTAGAGAAAACAGTATACTAGTAAAGCAATTTGATCTTTCAAACTGCCGGCAACAAGGGGAATGAATCCACTTTGAATTGGGATACAGTAGGGTTTGGAGTGGTAGTACTTCACACCCTTATTGTCGTCAGTTACCCTAGTAAGACCAGACTTGTGAAACAAACACAGGTTTCTTTTTTGCATAATTATAAAAGCTTATAGAACCCTCCTGCTCCATATAATCAGGAGGGTTCCGTTTTATTTTTAAAAAGCTGGTGATCCAAGAAATATTGTGAATTTCCTATAGGTTCTCTTCCATATTTATGATACAATTAAACTACTATTATCGAAGGGAGAAACTATGATTAATTCAATTGTTTCACAAGGTTTGATTTGGGCCATTTTAGGGTTAGGAATCTTTATGACGTTCCGAATTCTAGATTTTCCAGATATGACGACAGAAGGGTCCTTCCCGCTTGGAGGAGCGGTGGCGGTGACCTTGATTACCAAAGGGGTCAATCCACTCCTTGCAACGCTGGCTGCTATTGGAGCAGGGTGCTTGGCGGGACTTGCGACGGGCCTTCTCTACACAAAAGGGAGAATCCCGACACTCTTGTCAGGGATCCTCGTGATGACATCTTGTAACTCGGTCATTCTCTTTGTCATGCAGCGGGCTAATTTGGGACTTCTGGGCTATAAAAAAATTCAGGAATTTCTTCCTTTTGCCAGTGGGTTCAATGAGATTCTGATTGGCTTGATTTTCGTAACGCTTGTGATCCTTGGTTTGATCTTCTTCTTGGATACACGCTTGGGTCAAGCCTATATTGCGACAGGGGACAATCCAGATATGGCCAAGAGCTTTGGGATCAACACCGACCGGATGGAATTGATGGGCTTGGTCATTTCAAATGGGATTATTGCTCTTTCTGGTGCACTGATGGCCCAGCAAGAAGGCTATGCGGATGCTTCACGTGGGATTGGTGTCATTGTTATTGGGCTTGCCAGCCTCATTATTGGAGAGGTGCTCTTTTCAAATGTCACTTTGACAGAGCGCTTGCTCAGTATTGCGATCGGATCGATCGCCTACCAATTTTTGATTTGGGCCGTGATTGCGCTTGGCATCAATACCAGCTATATTCGAATCTTCAGTGCTTTGATCTTAGCTATCTGCTTGATGATTCCAACCTTTAAGGGAAAAATTATGAAAGGAGCGAAACTCAGTAAATGACAGCAATTGTAGAATTAAAAAATGTAACCAAAGCCGTGAGCAATGGGATGAACGAAGAAAAAGTCATTCTGGATGATGTCTCCTTGGAAATTCGAGAGCATGATTTTATCACGATTTTGGGGGGCAATGGAGCCGGAAAATCAACCCTCTTTAATACCATTGCTGGGACGCTTCCGGTGAGCAGTGGGAAGATTTATATTTTGGGGGAAGATGTAACCAACTATTCTCCTGAAAAGAGAGCCAAGTACCTATCGCGGGTCTTTCAAGATCCTAAAATGGGGACAGCGCCTCGCATGACGGTTGCGGAAAACCTCTTGGTAGCGAAGTTTCGCGGAGAAAAACGTGGCTTGATTCCGCGTCACTTAGCCAGCTATAAAGAAGAGTTTCAAACAGTCCTTGCTAAGATCGGCAATGGTTTGGAACATCATATCGACACAGCCGTTGAGTTTCTATCAGGGGGGCAACGACAAGCCTTGAGCCTGTTGATGGCGACACTGAAACGTCCAGAACTCTTGCTTTTAGATGAACACACTGCTGCCTTGGATCCAAAAACCAGTCAGGCGCTCATGACCTTAACGGATGAGTTTGTGAAACAAGATGCCCTCACAGCTCTTATGATCACCCACCATATGGAAGATGCTTTGAAATATGGAAATCGTTTGATTGTCATGAAAGACGGACACATCGTCCAAGACCTCAATCAAGAAGAAAAAGCCCAAATGACCATCGCAGACTATTATCAATTGTTTGAGAAAGACTAAGATACAAAGCCCGTAAAATGCAAAGTGAAAATAGGGAGTAGGACAGAAGCAATATTGTTTATGGCGCTTCGTCGTCCCACCTCCGCACAGTTGAGTAGGGCTGTAAAAGCTGGTGAAATCAGCGTAGTAGAGCCCACTCAACCACTGCGTCTTGCTCGACAATCCAAAAATAATTGAGAGGCTAGGACTTTTGTCCCAGCCTCTTTTCCTTAAATCATTTATAAAACCGCATAAAATAGGAACTAGTTTCAGCTGAAATCGCTTGCAATTACTTAGGTAGCTGAGTATAATATAGTTAGAAAGATGAAGAAGGGATTGATACCAATGCCTTATCGAGTTAAAATTTAGGTTACTTCGTTTTAGGCCTGTTTTGCTGATATCTGTTCATGCTCTTATCGTAAAAGAGCAGTCATGTCGTGTGTGTCGGATCGGTTGGACGGTCGGGCAAACCTGCTTAGTTTGTCCGGAGACATAAGAAAACGTGGAAATAGTAGGTAGAAGCTTTTTGTAAAGGTTTTCAAACTTCAATGCGTCCAGTCGAAAACTAATCATTTGGATTTAGGATAGCAAAGAAAACCTCTGGTATTTTACACAAATACTATTAAATGAAATCAACATCATAAACATTGTTTTGTTAGCCAAAAGGTTAATTGCACCAAGTCAGTGAAGCAGACCAGGCCTCTAGTCCCGTAAGACTGGAGGCCATTTTTATAAGATACTCAGGAGGAGGTGAGAGTATGGGATTGTCGTATGCGCAAGAATATAGTTGTCGGGACCATTTTCGGCAAAGAGCTTTTGAGCGCTTTGGCGTAGATGATCAGCACTTGAATAAGTGGATCAACCAACACCTCTCCTCCCTCTCTCCTTATGATAGTAATGTGGTTCAACCCGCCAACACAGAAGCCTATGTAGCCAGTGATGGCGTCATCTTTGTCTGCAATATCAAAAGCCGGGAGTTCATCACTTGCTTTAAGGCGGTTAATTACCAAGAATCTAAGGAAGAAGAGGAAGCCTATACGGACATTCACGAAAACAATGTCGCTTCCTTCAAAAAAGATGTGAACCACCTAGTCAATCGCTACCGACTCAAGGAAGCCAAAGAGCTGTTTGAAAACATTGGGGAGGACTTGGATGATTTTTATCGCCTGTCCCAAGCGGTCAAGAACGGCCAATTGAGCGAGCGAAATAGTAAGCGACTAGAGGAATTGTTAGGCAAGTTTCATGTGATCAAGGCAGCTATGCGGATCATTGAAAATAAACGGGGAGATTACCATCTTTAGGGTCTTTTCCCCCTAAAAATAGGCGCCTAGAAGTCCTCTCATCTGAAATAGATGAGAGGACTTTTTTGCTGTGGAAAGCTTTTTGAAAAAAAGAGAAAAAAATTGTATAATAGAGTGGATATGCAAGTATTTGCAAAACTGTAATTCGACTTGGGCGACCAAGGACCGTAAGTATTAAAATAATCACACTAAAGGAGACAACAGTGAGTAGTATTAAATTAGTCACTCTTGGCGGTGTTCGAGAAAATGGGAAAAATCTCTACGTTGCCGAAGTGAACGATTCGATTTTTGTCTTGGATGCAGGTTTGAAGTATCCAGAAAATGAGCAACTTGGAGTGGATGTCGTTATCCCCAACATGGATTATCTATTTGAAAACAAGGACCGCATTGCGGGTGTTTTCTTGACCCATGGTCATGCGGATGCCATTGGGGCCTTGCCATATCTTTTGGCGGAAGCGAAAGTCCCTGTATTCGGAACCGAGTTGACCATTGAGTTGGCTAAACTCTTTGTAAAAAGCAATGACAGTGTGAAGAAATTCAACGACTTCCATGTCATCGATCAGAATTCTGAGATTGATTTTGGGGATGCCGTCGTCTCTTTCTTCCAAACAACCCACTCCATCCCTGAAAGTATCGGGATTGTGATTGGCACTCCTGAGGGCAATATCGTCTATACAGGAGACTTTAAATTTGACCAAACTGCCAGCGAGTCATACGCGACAGACTTTGCTCGCCTAGCTGAGATTGGACGTGAAGGTGTGCTTGCTCTTTTAAGTGATTCGGCTAATGCGGATAGTAATATTCAAGTTGCCAGTGAGCAAGAAGTAGGCGATGCCATCTTAGATACGATCGCAGACTGGGATGGTCGTGTCATCGTAGCGGCGGTAGCCAGCAACCTCTCTCGGATCCAGCAGGTCTTTGATGCTGCGGCTGAGACTGGCCGTCGAGTGGTCTTGACAGGGTTTGATGTGGAAAACATCGTCCGCACAGCTATTCGCTTGAACAAATTGTCTCTTGCCAACGAAAAACTCTTGATCAAGCCCAAAGAAATGAGCCGTTTCGAGGATCATGAATTGATCATCTTGGAAACAGGCCGGATGGGTGAGCCAATCAACGGTTTGCGCAAGATGTCTATTGGCCGTCACCGCTATGTGGAAATCAAAGATGGGGACTTGGTCTATATTGTCACAACGCCATCTATTGCTAAAGAAGCTGTGGTGGCTCGTGTGGAAAACATGATCTACCAAGCAGGTGGCATTGTCAAATTGATCACGTCAAGCTTGCGCGTATCTGGTCACGGAAACGCACGGGACTTGCAGTTGATGATCAACCTTCTTCGTCCTAAATACCTCTTCCCGATCCAAGGGGAATACCGCGAATTGGATGCCCATGCGCGGGTAGCGATGGAAGTTGGTATCTTGCCTGAAAATATCTTTATTCCAAAACGCGGAACTGTGATGGAGTACGAAAAGGGGGACTTCGTCCCTGCCGGTAGCGTCTCAGCTGGAGATGTCATGATCGATGGGAATGCCATTGGTGATGTGGGCAATATTGTCCTTCGTGACCGCAAGGTCTTGTCAGAAGACGGGATCTTTATCGTGGCGATCACGGTGAATCGCAAAGAGAAGAAGATTATTTCCAAAGCGCGCGTGCACACCCGTGGTTTTGTCTATGTCAAGAAGAGTCGGGATATTCTTCGTGAAAGTTGCGAATTGGTCAACCAAAGCGTTGAAGACTATTTGACACAAGACAGCTTTGACTGGGGTGAGTTAAAAGGTTTGGTACGCGACAACTTGTCTAAGTTCTTATTTGAACAAACCAAACGTCGTCCAGCTATCTTACCAGTCGTGATGGAAGTGAAATAATAGAAGAAATGGAAACGCTTGGCGGCCCGAGGCTTGCCGAGTGTTTTTAACAGTAGAAAGAGGGAAGCAAATGGCAGTTATGCAGATTGAGTATTATTCAGAAGCCTTGAAGATGGAGTGGGGCGTGTCCGTCCTTTATCCCGATGCATCGCGCGTGGAAGATCCAGCGGATACGGATATTCCAGTCCTTTATCTCTTACACGGGATGAATGGCAACCACCACTCCTGGTTGAAGCGGACTAATGTGGAGCGCATTTTGCGCAATACCAATCTGATCGTGGTCCTACCAAATACCAATAATGGCTTTTACACAGATACCCAGTATGGCTACAACTACTACACGGCCATTGCGGAGGAATTGCCAGAGACTCTTTCTCGCTTCTTCCCTAATATGACCAAGAAACGGGAGAAGACCTTTATTGCGGGTCTATCCATGGGCGGCTATGGATCAATGCTCTTGGCTCTCAAGACAAATCGTTTCTCCCATGTGGCTAGTTTTTCCGGTGCTCTGAGTTTCCACGATCGGGACTTTGAAAACAATGACTTGGAACAACCAGCTTTTTGGAAGGGGATCTTTGGAGAGATTGAGGATTGGACAACCAGTCCCTATTCGCTAGAGACTGTTTCCAAGAAGTTCTCAGATAAGAAGACCAAACTCTGGATCTGGTGTGGGGAGCAGGATTTCCTCTATGAGGCCAATAATTTTGAAGTCAAGGAACTAGAAAAGTTAGGTTTGGATGTCGCCTATACCCACAGCCCAGGCAAGCACGAATGGTTCTACTGGGAACGTGAGTTGGAGCACTTTTTACAAACTCTGCCAATCGACTTTGAATTAGAAGAAAGATTAAGCTAAGATACAAATAGATTGGATATCAGTCAGAGCATTTGTTCTGGCTTTTTTCATGTATATAGGAAGAAAAACTAGAAAGGTCACTTATTCATTTCAGTCCTGCTCTCTTTGTGGTATAATAGGAACGATTGAAAAATGAGCTAGAAATAGCGAACAAGATAAGAGGAGAGAAATATGGCAAAAGATATTCGTGTGCGTTATGCACCAAGTCCAACAGGACTACTACACATCGGAAATGCCCGTACAGCATTGTTTAACTACTTGTATGCACGCCACCATGGTGGAACTTTTATTATCCGTATCGAAGATACTGACCGCAAGCGTCATGTCGAAGACGGAGAACGTTCCCAGCTTGAAAACCTTCGTTGGTTGGGCATGGACTGGGATGAAAGTCCAGAGACTCATGAAAATTACCGCCAGTCTGAACGTTTGGAACTCTATCAAACATACATTGACCAACTCTTGGCTGAAGGAAAAGCCTACAAATCTTACGTTACAGAAGAAGAATTGGCAGCGGAACGTGAACGCCAAGAAGCAGCAGGTGAAACACCTCGCTACATCAACGAATACCTTGGTATGAGCGAGGAAGAAAAAGCAGCTTATGTTGCAGAACGTGAAGCAGCGGGTGTGATTCCAACAGTTCGTTTGGCAGTGAATGAGTCTGGTATCTACAAATGGCATGATATGGTCAAAGGCGATATCGAGTTTGAAGGTGGCAATATCGGTGGTGACTGGGTCATCCAAAAGAAAGATGGCTATCCAACTTATAACTTTGCCGTTGTGATCGATGACCACGACATGCAAATCTCTCACGTTATCCGTGGAGACGACCACATTGCTAACACACCAAAACAGCTCATGGTTTATGAAGCGCTTGGATGGGAAGCTCCAGAGTTCGGTCACATGACCTTGATTATCAACTCTGAAACAGGTAAGAAATTGTCTAAACGTGACACCAACACCCTTCAATTTATCGAAGATTACCGTAAGAAAGGTTACCTTCCAGAAGCAGTCTTTAACTTTATCGCTCTGCTTGGTTGGAATCCTGGTGGGGAAGACGAAATCTTCTCTCGCGAAGAACTCATTCAACTCTTTGATGAAAACCGTCTCAGCAAGTCTCCAGCAGCCTTTGACCAGAAGAAAATGGACTGGATGAGCAATGAGTACATTAAGAATGCGGATCTTGAGACTATCTTTGAAATGGCAAAACCATTCCTTGAAGCAGCAGGACGTTTGACAGACAAGGCTGAGAAATTGGTGGAACTCTACAAACCACAAATGAAGTCAGTTGACGAAATCGTTCCATTGACGGATCTCTTCTTCTCAGACTTCCCAGAATTGACAGAAGCTGAACGAGAAGTCATGGCTGGTGAAACGGTGCCGACTGTACTTGAAGCCTTTAAAGCCAAACTCGAAGCCATGTCAGACGATGAGTTTGTGGTGGAAAATATCTTCCCACAAATCAAAGCAGTACAAAAGGAAACTGGTATCAAAGGGAAAAACCTCTTCATGCCAATCCGTATTGCCGTTTCAGGTGAAATGCATGGTCCTGAATTGCCAGATACCATCTACTTGCTTGGACGTGAAAAATCAATCCAACATATTGAAAGTATGTTGGAAAAAATCAGATAATTATCAGAAAATTCCATAATAATGTACTGGGCTCAAACAGTTAGACAAATAATTTTAGAAAAGGATTTAGTTCTGTGTTGTACAGGACTAAGTCCTTTTGGCTTGACCTTAATTTGTTTTTTGTCGTAATAGCCAATAAAGCCCATAACGGCTTTTACCAAGTGGTCAAGGTAATAGACTGTCTTTTCATAGTCATAAAATATTTCTGTTTTCAAAATACAAAAGAAAGATCTAATCATGCAGTTACATGAGACATATTAATTAACTTTTACAGTGTAGTTCAAGCAGGTGTTCCATTTTATCTTTTTAATGGAAAAATCATCAAGTATAAGAATATCAATATAAATCATATCAAAGATGAAAACTAATTGACTAATAAATTCGAATTTTTAAAATTAAATTATTTTAAAACTAGGGTGCAATGATGTATAATGTTAATGTTAAACTGAATAATAAGGAGAACAAATGTTTTTTAAACGTTCTAATGGGTCATTTCGTGAAACCGATCGTGTGACTCGATTTAAATTAATCAAATCTGGAAAAAACTGGCTTCGTGCAGCAACTTCCAATTTGGGCCTCTTTAAAGTTGTCCGTGGTCAGGTTGAAGAACTGGTTGTAGCAGAAGTCTCTGAGGAAACGACAGCAACTCCAAGTCGGACTTTGTTGAAGGGGATCTTAGCAACTGGTGCGATTCTTGGGGGTGCAGTAGTGACGACAGCAGCACAAGCTGATGAAGCAGATGCTAAAACGGCAACAACATCTGAACTCGGCAAAGATGCTCTTGCTGAAGCAGATAGCGTAGTTATTGGGACGATTTCAGTATCTGACTCCCAATCTATGAGCGCCTCAGAATCAGAAGAAGCATCAACTTCACTCAGTGAGTCCGCCTCAGAGTCCGTTTCAGAATCCCAATCCGTGAGCACCTCAGAGTCGGAAGAGGCTTCTACATCTTTGAGTGAGTCGGTTTCAGTATCTGACTCCCAATCTATGAGCGCCTCAGAATCAGAAGAAGCATCGACTTCACTCAGTGAGTCCGCCTCAGAGTCCGTTTCAGAATCCCAATCCGTGAGCACCTCAGAGTCGGAAGAGGCTTCTACATCTTTGAGTGAGTCGGTTTCAGTTTCAGTATCTGAGTCAACAAGCGAATCGGAATCAGTTTCGACATCTGAGTCAACAAGTGTATCGGAATCAGTTTCAACATCTGAGTCAACAAGCGAATCAGAATCAGTTTCAGCGTCTGAGTCAACAAGCACGTCCGAATCAGTCTCAGCGTCTGAGTCAACAAGCGAATCAGAATCAGTTTCAGTATCTGAGTCAACAAGCGAATCAGAATCAGTTTCGACATCTGAGTCAACAAGCGAATCAGA
>NZ_JAPVYS010000017.1:0-26900 GCF_041431945.1 Streptococcus sp. 27098_8_66
TAGGAAGTACGAGTACCGCAGGTAGGAGTAGTTCCAATCAACCACTGCGCCGAGAGACAGAAATCGGTAGACGCAGTCTCGTAAAAAAAGTAAGGTAGTAGTGAATCATCACTACTACCTTACTTTTTTGTCAGTTGCGCTATTCTAATATCAAAAGGCCTTCTTTGATTTCAAATGGGTTGTTTGGGTTGATGCGGTCATAGAACATGATGCCGTTGGTGTGGTCGATTTCATGTTGAACGACGATGGAGTTGTAGCCTTTGAGTTTGATGCGTTTCTTTTCCCCATCTTTTGTGAAATACTCAACAGTCACGCGGGCATGGCGAACCACATAGCCTGGGACGTTGCGGTCTACAGAGAGACAGCCTTCCCCGTCGCCAAGAGCCGCGTCTTGCACAGAATGGGCGACAACCTTTGGATTGTACATGACTTCTTGAAGACTATAGGCTTCTTTTGGTGGGTTGCCATCGGCATCTTCTGGATTGGGAACCAAAACAGCGATGATTCGTTTAGAGATATCCAGCTGAGGGGCAGCGAGTCCCACTCCTCCACGGAGGCCAAGCTTTTCAGCCATAACAGGGTCTTGAGAATGGTGCAAGAATTGCATCATTTTTTCACCCAGGATAATTTCCTGATCAGACAAAGGGAAGGTCACATCTTCCGCAACCGCTCGAAGTGTTGGATTTCCTTCGCGGATAATGTCATCCATATCAATCAAATGGGATGCTCTTGTAACTTTTTCAATTGCTTTCATCGTTTTACTCTCACTTTCTTTCTACCCTCCATGATAACACAAAAGAGCCTAAAATTAAAGTTATCTGTCGACGGTTTCCGCATGTTTGATGGACAAATCATTCATCCTTTTTGCATCTAAAATCGTATAGACTCGCCCTTCTCTTTGGACTAAGCCCTCTTCGATCATCTGCTTGATGACACGGCTAAGGTGGCGGTAGCTGATCCCAAAACGCAGGGCCAGCTGATTCATCTTGGGCTTGAGGGTCCCATTTTCATCGCAATGTTCCAGAAAATGCGTAGCGAGGCGTTCCTTGACCGAATAATGAAAGTTTGCAGGAGCCAAATAGTTGATCTGGTGCAATTTCTCAGCCAAGGTCTTGGCCGTAGAGCGCAAAAAGGTTGGATCAAGCAGGAGGCGCTTCTTAAAGTGCTGGGCTGGGAGCTGGACGACTAGCGAGTCTTGGTCTGCAATGACTGATGAGATACAGACCCGATCGAGCAGGAGCTCAATCTCTCCTAAGAGTCCAGGTTTTTCTTGGATTTCAAGGATGGTGTCGCTGCCATTTTCGAGACTGTGGACAATCTTAAGCCGGCCTTTGAGAAAATAAGGAATGACATCTTGCTCAGAACCTTGGCGGCAGATATAATCTCCAGCCTGATAGAGAACGAGGTCCAGCTGGCTGAGACAGTCGCCTGGAAAGATCTGGTCCAATTGGTAGTCAGTGATGATCTCCTTGAGTCTTGTAGATGGGGAAATTTTTTTCATCTCACTCTCCTAAAATAGGACAAATGTCCTGTTTTTCTATTTCTAAATTGATTATACTAGGATTCTATTGAAAATACTAGTTTGAATCTTTTTTGAAAAAACTAGTGAAATCAAAGTATTACCAGTAAAGTGTAGGAAATAAAAAAATGAAAAAAACAATGGAAAGAATCAGTCTCTTGAGTTTGTCGCTCATGCTGATCTCATCTTTTTCAATTACAGCCGGTTTGCCGGCTATGAAGGCCTATTTTAGCCAATTCGGATATTCAGCAGGCCAGGTGGAACTATTGGTTTCCCTCCCAGCCTTTGCGGTCGTAGCCATGCTCTTTTTAAATAGCCTGATCGAGCGATGGATGAGTGAGCGTCAGATGATTGTTGCAGGGCTCTTGCTCTTTTCAACTAGTGGTCTCGTTCCTTTGGTCGTGCAGCACTATCCTCTTATCTTTCTAAGTCGTTTGCTCTTTGGCTTGGGGACAGGAATGATCAATGCCAAGGCTATTTCAATTATCAGTGAGCGCTACTCAGGCAATGACAAGACCCGGATGCTGGGCTATCGGGGATCTGCTGAAGTGGTGGGCTCCGCCATCTTGACCTTTATTGTAGGACAACTCTTGCCTCTAGGCTGGCCAGCGATCTTTGCAGTATATGGTGCTGGTTACTTAATTTTACTCCTCTATCTCCTTTTTGTCCCTTATCCTAAGGAGAAAAAACAGGCTAGCTTGAAGGAGAAAAAGAAAGGTTCCGCACGCCTTCACTCCCCTCAATGGCGTTTTAGTCTAATGCTAGCCGTGATTGCTGGTATCATCATTTGCTTCAATTCTATTATTAGCCTGCGCGTGCCGGATATCATCGTTGATGCTCGTATGGGAACAGCGACAACAGCTGGAACCGTATTGAGTCTGATGCAATTGACAGGGATTGTAGCAGGGGTAGGCTTTGCCAGTTTGACACATGTTTTCAAAAAGAACTTGCTCATGATCATGTGCTTTGGTTTCGGTCTAGCTCTGGCCTTGATTGGCTTATCCGGGCAGCTGTGGAGCCTGGTTTTAGGAACCCTTTTAGCAGGATTTTCCTACAGTACAGGGGTCACCAGTATCTTCTATCACCTATCTGAAAAAATCCCTACCAATCTCCTGAACCTTGCGACCTCGCTTGTCTTGATCGGCTGCAATCTCGGATCAGCCCTCTCTTCTTTCTTCATCCAGTTGGTGACGCCACTAGCTCCCTCCAATCACCTGCTTTTTGTCTGGATTGGCGCTTTGATGGTCCTAACGGGAGTATTTGCCTCACAATTGCTAGCACGAACGAAATGATGGAGAAATCATTTCGTTTTTTTAATTCAATCTATTGCGTCCTGTCACTAGCTCGTGTTATTATAGGAGGAGTGTGAAAAAAAGATTAGTTTAAAGGATAGAATAATGAAAAAAATCATGGAGAAAGTGAGTATTCTCGCGCTTTCATTTATTTTGACGACCTCGTTTTCGATTTCGAGTGCGCAGTCGGCCATGTTTGCCTATTACAAGGGAATTCCTCACAGCATGATTGAGCTCTTGGTCTCGCTTCCTTCAGCAGGGATCATGGTTTCGCTCATCTTCAATAAATGGATTGGACGTCTATTTTCAGAGCGTCAGATGATTGTGACGGGCTTAGTTGCTTACGCTCTATGTGGCTTTATTCCCTTAATCAGTCCAGCTTATCCGGTTGTCTTTTTGTCTCGGATTATTTTCGGGATGGCGGTTGGTTTGCTCAATGTTTCTGCCATTGCCATTATTAGTGAGCGCTATAAAGGAAAAGAACGCGTCCAAACCCTTGGCATTCGTGGTTCTGCAGAGGTTGTTGGGACGGCCGTTTTAACCTTTGGAGTCAGCCTCTTGATTCGCTTTGGCTGGCAGGCTGCCTTTCTCGTTTACGGCATCAGTATTCCTATCTTACTTTTGTATCTCTTATTTGTGCCTTATGGATCTAAGACAGAAGCAGTGGAGGAAAAACATAAGGATGTGAAGATGACAGGGGGACAATGGCGGACTGCACTCGGATTAGCGGTCGTTGCGGCAGCTATCGTCTTGTCCAATGTCATGATCACCGTTCGGATTCCAAGTGTGGTAGAGCAAGTGGGGCATGGCACTGCCCAAACTGCGGGGGTTATTTTAGCAGCCATGCAATTTGTTGGGATCTTGGCAGGTTTGGCCTTCTCGCCCTTGACCCATCTATTCCGCGATCGTTTATTATTAGTTTCGGGAGTAGCTTTTGGTGTGGCCCAAATGTTGATCGGGGTCTCTCCAAATCTCTTGATTCTTGCCCTTGTAACCATTGCTTCTGGCTTCGCCTACAGTGTAGCTCTTACAACAGTTTACAATGTCTTATCTGATAAGATGCCAGCAGGGGTCTTGAGCCAGGCAACGTCCATTGCGGTTTTGGGATGTAGTACAGGTTCGATCGCAACGACCTTTGTCCTTAGTCTATTAGGGACGATCTCATCTGCTCCAGTCTTCATTTTTGGGTTTTCTGGTATCCTCATGATCCTGGTTTCCTTTTTTGGCCTTTGGATTGTACGAAAGAGCGGGAAGTAATCATGCGGCTAGATAAATTTTTAGTAGATTGTGGCGTGGGGAGTAGGAGCGAGGTTAAGCAACTCCTCAAGCAAAAGAAAATCGCAGTGAATGGAAAAAAAGAGACAGCAGGAAAGCTGCAGATTGATCCAGACAAGGATCAGGTGACCTTTATGGGAGAAAATCTGGTTCATGAAACCTTCGTGTATTATCTGCTTAATAAACCAGCTGGGGTCATCTCAGCGACTGAAGATGACCACCACCAAACGGTGTTAGATCTATTGGATGAGACAGCCCGTCACAAGGAAGTCTTTCCTGTCGGGCGTCTAGATATCGATACCCATGGCTTACTCCTTTTGACCAATAATGGCAAGCTCGCTCATGCCATGCTTTCGCCGAAGAAGCATGTGTCGAAGATCTACCGTGCCCAGGTGGCTGGGATCATGGATGAGGCAGATGTGGCCCGTTTTGAAGCAGGCATTGCCCTCAAAGACTTCACGACTTTGCCTGCGAGATTACAGATCTTAGAGGTAAATGAGGCAAACGATAGCTCCTATGTCGAAATTGAAATCGCAGAAGGAAAATTCCATCAGGTCAAGCGCATGGTTGCTGCTTGTGGCAAGGAAGTGGTGGATTTAGAGCGGATTTCTATGGGACCTCTAACGCTAGATCCAACTCTTCAATTGGGAGAATGGAGGAGGCTCCATCCTTCTGAACTCAAGTCCCTAGAGGTATTCGGAGTTCCCTTATAAGCAAAAAAAGCGGTCTGATTCTTACAGGCTGCTATTTTTTATTTGTATCAAGAAAATGAACTGAAAAGACAAAAAAGAATTAATTTGCTTGTGATATCAAAGCAAATTGTTTATAATGAAAAAAGATGGGTTGTGTGAAAATTCACAATATGTAGTGATAATTTTTTCGCTCGCGTACTTTATCTAGTAAACGCAGAAAAAGGAGAAAAATCGTTGATGAAAAAGTGGCTTTATTCTGTTGTAACAACAGTTGCCCTATTTTTACTAGCGGCTTTAGGATTTGCCAAACCCAATAGTCTTACTAATGTCCATGCGGATACGATCAATGATGTTGTGACATCTGTAAACATTTCTAAATCAACTGGTGGAGCGATTACAGATCCACTCGGTGTTTGGGATAGTTTTCAAGTTGAGGCAAAGTTTGTTTTACCGAATGGGCGTGTAAAAGCTGGGGATCAGACCGTTATCCAACTTGGAGATGACTTTAAGGTTTTTGAAATAGATACCATTGACCTTCTGGATCCAAGTGGTCAAAAAGTTGCGACAGCAACGGTAGATGATCAAAGAAAAATCATCACAGTAACCTATACAGATTATCCTGAAAGAATGGCCAATGTAACAGGGAAACTGCGTTTCTTTGCTCGTGTGGATCACCAAGTCGTCAAAGGACAAAAAACGATTGATTTCACTCTCAAAGTTAATAAGGATATTATTTCAGGTGGAAAGATCGATTATAAAGGAGTCAATCCAGGCAAGTATCCTCCGACTCCGGAAGTCTTTAGCAAATGGGGATGGACTAATTCATATGATAAATTAAAATTGACCTATACCTTGAATATCAATCAAGGCCACACAGCCCTTCATAATATTGATATTAAGGACAAATTAGCTTTCACTGATGGCAAAATCAAGGTAGATTCTGTTAACATCCATACAGGAACTTGGAAGATCAGTGATGGAGATGGTGCCTATCATCTGCGGAATACTACAAATGTAACCAAGAATTATTCCCCTGTTGTCAGTGCTGATGGTCGTTCTTTAACCGTTCATATCGGAGATCTAGCTCCAGAACAAGGGATGACGATTCGCTATGATGTCTATTTGGACAAGGTCCCAGCCATCAATACATCCTACAAAAACAATGCTACTATGACAGCCAAAGAAATCAAGGAGCAAAATAAGGTTGCAGACGTTCTGTATCAGTTCCTTGATGGAGACTTCAATGGTGAGAAATACTCCTTCACTATTCATAAAAAAGGTGTAAATGGTCAAGCGCTTGCAGGTGCTATCTTTGCAGTGACAGCAGATGATACAGGCGAGCAAGTGGGAACCATCGAAACTGATGAGAATGGTGTTGGCACCATTACTGGTTTGATCAAACAAGCTTATACGGTTCAAGAAATTCAAGCTCCAACAGGCTATGTTCTCTCTGAAGAACCTATCAAGATCAGCAAGGATGATTTTGGAAATGACCTCGCGATTTCTCGTGATCTTGTGAACCAAAAAGAAAAGACAAGTGTCTCAGGCCAAAAGACATGGAATGATAATGACAACCAAGATGGCAAGCGTCCATCAAAAATCACAGTCAATCTCCTAGCAAATGGTGTCAAGGTCGCTTCTAAAGAAGTGAAACCAGATGCTACAGGAACTTGGGCCTATCATTTTGATAATCTCGATGTGGTCGATGATGCTGGCAATGTCATTGCCTATACTGTTTCAGAAGAACCTGTTGAAGGCTATGAAACAACTATTGAAGGAACCAATATTACCAACACTCGTACACCAGAAGTTACAGAAGTAGCGGTCAAGAAAATCTGGGATGATGCAGACAATAAAGAGGGTCTTCGTCCTGAAAAAATCACAGTTCGCCTCCTTGCGGATGGTCAAGAAGTGGCTGTAAAAGAAATCACGGCTACTGATAATTGGCAGGCAAGCTTTACGGATCTACCCATATACAAGGAAGGTAAAAAGATTACCTACGCTATTACAGAAGATCCAGTAGCTGGTTATATAACAAACATTGATGGTTTCACGGTAACGAATCGTCATACCCCACCAACAACACCTCCTACCACACCACCAAGTACACCGCCAACGACACCACCGACCACCCCACCAAGCATATCGGAAAAACCTGAAACTCCAACCACACCAAAAGAAGGAAAGAAAAAAATTCTCCCATCAACGGGTGAAGTAGTGGCTTATGGGTTGATCATACTCGGTGCACTCTT
Source organism: Streptococcus sp. 27098_8_66 (assembly GCF_041431945.1). Lineage (NCBI taxonomy): Bacteria > Bacillati > Bacillota > Bacilli > Lactobacillales > Streptococcaceae > Streptococcus > Streptococcus sp. 27098_8_66. Next base: position 7,031 of record NZ_JAPVYS010000017.1, read on the forward strand.
AGCAGTTTTTGCTCTAGTTTTGCTCTTGCGTGGAAAACGGAAAGATAAATAGATGTATATAGTTAAAAGACAAATATCTTAGAGATATTTGTCTTTTTGAATAACCTGCTTGAAGAATGATCAATCAAACCGTTCAAATTCCCAAGGTTCTTTTTAGAAAAGAGAAAAGCACCCCTCTTAAACATTCATCTTGAAGGAAACATAAGTGTTTGACAGAAAGATGAAATCTTGGTAGAATAAGAAGGTCGAATAGACAACTAACTCTTTCTTGGTAGCAGGATATGCCAAACCTGCCACTCGGATAGAGCATAAAGAAAAGGAGCTTATCATGGCAATCTCAAAAGAGAAAAAAAATGAAATCATTGCACAATACGCACGTCACGAAGGTGACACTGGTTCAGTAGAAGTACAAGTTGCTGTCCTTACTTGGGAAATCAACCACTTGAATGAACACATCAAACAACACAAAAAAGACCACGCTACTTACCGTGGTTTGATGAAGAAAATCGGTCGCCGTCGTAACTTGTTGGCTTACCTTCGTACAAACGACGTTAACCGTTACCGTGAGTTAATCAACTCTCTTGGACTTCGTCGTTAATCTGCTCCATTTTCCACTTACGCTGCGTTGTCACCTTGCCTCGATATACTCGAGTATAATCTTCGGCTTCGGTTCCTAGCATCGTAAGGTAAAATAGACCAGATCTATCTCCCTTCGGGGAGATTTTTTGTTTTAAGAAGAAATCTGGTACAATCTTCGATTCGTGGCCTTGTCTAGAAACGTTTTATCCAGCAAGAATAGAGCTCTCTGAATTCAGAGGGCTTTTTGTTATCTTTTTTCGCACAAGATCCATCATTCTGAGGAAGTCGTTTTGTTTGACAGATGTAATGTATAGAGTTACAATTGATGCATCATAAGAAATAGAGGTTATCGATATGATTGATATTACATATCTAGACGGTGCAAAACAAGAAAGAGTCATGCATTTTGATTCCTATGAAGAGTTCGAACGCTCCCAACAAGCCTGCTTGATTGGGGTAGCAGATTTTTATCCTGTTGTGAAACTGACCTATAATGGTCATGAATTGGATTACCAAGGGACTTACGGAGATGTCTTCTTCTATTTGATGAAGCAAGATTTGACGCAGTACCAAAACTAAAGGAGAAAGAAAATGGCAAAAGCAATTACAGACGCAACATTTGAAGCAGAAACAAAAGAAGGCTTGGTCTTGGTAGACTTTTGGGCAACCTGGTGTGGTCCATGTCGCATGCAAGCTCCTATTTTAGAAAAATTATCGGAAGAACTTTCGGAAGATGAGTTAAAAATCCTGAAAATGGATGTGGATGAAAATCCTGAAACAGCGCGTGCTTTCGGCATTATGTCCATCCCAACCTTGCTCTTTAAAAAAGATGGGCAAGTTGTTAAACAAGTAGCAGGAGTGCACACCGCAGCGCAAATTAAGGCCATTGTGGCAGAGTTGAGTTAAAAAGCAAAAAAGCTAAAGAGGAATGAACCTTCTTTAGCTTTTTTTGTTATTCCTTGTTTGAATGATGTTTTCCAGCTCTAATTGCTTCAGCTTCACTCATTGTGATAACTTTGTCCTTACGAGTATTTGATGGCATATTATTAATATTGTACCAATAGGCAGGTGATTTTCCATATTGAGCAACATAGACGATACGTTGTTCCTGGGCAGCAGCTTGTTGAGCAGCAGCAGCTTGTTGTGCTTCTATTTTAGCTTTTTCATTAATTGCACTTTGTACACGTCCGATGCGTTCAGTTAACGTAGCTTTTACTGTTGGATCAACAACTTGCTCGACAGCTGCTTGTGCCGGGGCAACGTTATCTTGAATTTGATTATTTTCTAGTTGTTGTACATAAGATTCAGCTTGCTCCGCAAGTTGTTTTGCTTCAGCCTCTTTCTTTTCACGTTCTTCTTTTTCTTTTCGTTCCTGTTCTTCTTTCGCCTTTTTCTCGCGTTCTTCTTGTTCTTTTCGTTCTTGCTCCTCCTTTGCTTTTTTCTCTTTTTCTGCTTTCTCTTGTTCGTCGCGTTCTTTTTTTGCTTTTTCTTCTTTTTGAACGAAACCTACCTGTTTTTCAGTTTCTTTTTGAGAAGCTTCATTTTGATTTGAGCAAGCTCCAAATAATAACGCAATTAAGATTGTTAAAATCAACCGTTTTTTCATAATGTTACTCCCTTCGGATATTTATCCAAGAATAATCATACCACAATAAAAAAGCGCTTTCAATTACTAACTGGTAATAGTTTAATAAAAAATCAGACCTAGATTAATCTAAGTCTGAAAATTATACTTATTCTCCCAATTCTGCACTGTAGGCAATGATTTGATCCACAGTGTCTGAAAGGAATTGGATGGTGTCGCGGAGTGGTTTGTCAGTTGAGATATCTGCTCCAATGATCATGGCTGACTCAAGAGGGGTCTTGCTACCGCCTGATTTAAGGAGCTCTAGCCAATCTTTAGCTCCGTTTTCGGAGTTCTTCAAATGCAAGTATCCCGCTGTTGAAATAACCAAGCCAGCTGAGTAGGTGTAGCTGTATAGTCCCATGTAGTAGTGGCTTTGGCGCATCCAGGTCAACGCTGCATCATCATCGATTTCAACAGCGTCGCCCCAGAATTCGGTCAAGACTTCCTTCATGATGCTGTTGAGCTTGCTAGTGCCGAAGGTCCTCCCTTCTTCGATCAAGGTGTAGACCTTGCGTTGGAAGGCTGCTTCCAACAAGTGGGTGATGAAGTTATGGAAGTAGGTATCTGTCAAACGGTGAGCCAAGGCAAAGCGTTTTTGACGAGGGTCATCAAACTGATGTTCCAAATAGTCGCTGAGGAGGAGCTCATTAAAAGTAGAAGGAGCTTCCACATAGTAGGTCGACATGTGGGCGTTGAAGTAGCTTTGGTTGTTGTCTGAGAAGATGAATTGACCAGAGTGTCCGATCTCGTGGATCAGGGTGTAGACATCGCTCATCCGTCCTGTCCAGCTCATGAGGACATAAGGATGGACGCGGTAAGGGTCAGCTGCATAACCACCGGAATCCTTGCCTTCATTTGCCGCAAAGTCAACCCAGCGTTCGGTTTGGTAGCGGGCAATTTCGCGGGAGTATTCCTCTCCAAGAGGTGCCACGGATTTCATGACCAAATCATAGGCATCATCAATGGTAACATCTGGGTTGAGCGCACTGTCCAAATCCAACTTCCAATCAGCAAAGGTCATTTTCTCAAGGCCGTTGACCTTGGCCACGTGTTTGAGGAATTTTTGAGCGACTGGAGCGAAGTCCTTCATGATCAGGTCAATCTGACGGTCAAACATGGCACGATCCACTTCCTGCTCAGCCAAGAGATAGTCAAAGACAGAATCGTAGCCCCGCATATCTGCAATCAGTTTTTCAGACTTGACTTGGGCTAGATAGGTAGCAGCAGCCGTGTTTTGGTGCTTGCGGAGACCTTCTGAGAAGGAACGAAAGGCTTTTTCACGGATTTCCGCATTCTCATGGTTTTGGTAGAAGTTTTCATAGGTAACAAAGCTATTCTTGTAAACTTTTCCATCTACTTCAAAATCAGCCATTTCAAAGTCGCCTGCCCGCATCTTGGTATAGATGTCTTGTGGTCCGTAGAAGACTTCACTCAGGTTGGTCAAAGTCTTTTCAACATCAGCTCCCAAGTAGTGAGCTTTTTTAATTTTAGCCTGACGAATGGCAAAAGTGAGGTGAGGGAGTTGCCCCAAGCGTTCGAGGACATCTTCATCCGCTTCTACCAAAGCATCGTCAAAGAAGGAAAGTTCGACGCTCGCCCAAGTTTCAAAATCCATTCCCGCTTGAGCAATCTCTGCAAAAGCTTCGTCGCCAAAGTCAGTGGTTTGGGGCATAAAGCTGTAGTTACCAATGTGGCTGAGTTGGATCTGAATTTGCTCAAAGATCGCAAAGGCGGCTTCAAAGTCTTCAAAGGTGTGGAGCTTGCCCTTGTAGTTACGGACAAATTCATTGATTTCTTCACGTGTTTTTTCAATGGCGCGCAAGAAGTCTTCCTGGTCTTGGTAGAGGGCTGTGAGGTCCCAGAGTTCGTTCTCAGGAAATTCAGAACGTTTTTTTAATTCCATAATGTTCTCCTTTTGATCGGTGTTCTTCCTTAAGTATAGCAGAAAAAAGGACAGAAACATAGAGGGAGAGAGGAAAATGCTTGTGTAAAAATCTTGACAAGAGCTGGAAAAATTGACCATTTTTGATATACTAGGATAGATATGAGGAGGTTTTTATGAAAAAGGTTATGATTACACTATTAGCAGGTGCATCCGTGCTATCTCTAGTCGCTTGTGCGCCCAAACGCTATGAACGCCAAAGTAAACCAAAAACGGCAAGCTCTTCGTCGGTTAAAAAAGAGAAGAAGGATACAGGTCAGAAGTATTATCAAGAGGTTTTGGAGCGGTACAAAGCTTATGCAGCCGCAATTAATGCCAAAGATCAAACGGCTTTACAAAATGAACTGAAGAAGATCGAAGCAACTTCAGAAGAATATGCCTATGTCTTTAATCTTCAAACACTTGGAAGTACCAATGAGTGGCAATATTCTTTTGAGGATCTTAATCGTGATGGTAATGACGAGTTACTGATTGGGGATGGCAAAACGATTGCTGCTGTGTATTATTTGAAAGATAACCAGCCAACCTTGCTCCATGTAGCCTATGTAGCTTCTGCAGGTGGCTATCGCTCCAGTTTAGAAGTTTTTGACAATGGGCAAATCGTCTACGCCACTTGGCAATCCCTTAATCCAGAAATGGAATTGACCCTTTATTCGCTAAGAAAAGGCGAAGCCAAGGAAGAAAAGAATGCGACCATTCAAATTGGTGGAAAGGAAACAGCAGAACAAGCTCTTGGGATTTCAGCTAAGAAGTTGGACCTCAGTAAGCTAGACTGGAAAACATTTGACGGTTCAGGGGACTCCAAATCAACATCCAAAGCGGAGGACAAGAAGACAGGCTCCTTCCAAGTCCAAGTCAGTGTGTCGGATCTCCGTATTCGAAAAGAGCCCTCAACCTCAGCTCCATCTGCAGGAATGATCGCAAAAGGAACTCACACCATTACGGAAACAGTAGAGGCGGATGGTCATACATGGGGCAAATTGGAATCTGGACAAGGCTGGATTGCCCTTGACTATACAACGCGAGTGGATGGAAATGCCGAATCAGCTCCTGCCCCTGCCAAAACAAGGACTGAGATGAATCTGGATGAAATAAAAGCCGGAAATTTCTCAAGTGTAGCGGGAGTTTGGAAAAATAAGTACGGTACGAGCATTGAGTTTGATGCGCAAGGGATTGTGAAAGTCAATGGTAGTGCTGTTAATGGTGTTCAATTTTCTGGTTTTTACTTCAAGGAAGGTAATCTTCACGGAGTTAGTCGGATGCCTGGCGCAACGAACGAAACGCCTATTCTTTTCATTCCTTCAAGAGAAGGTGGCAGTGAATCCATTTACTGGAGTAAGAGTGATGCTACAAATGGGAATGATTTGTACTACCGTGTGGACTAAAAAAGGAGACAAGCATGAAAAAAATTGGGACATATTTACTAGCTCCAGTTCTCTTGCTTTCCCTAGCAGCTTGCGCCCCAAAACGCTATGAGCGTAAGCACAGTCCGGTAGGGGCTTCATCGGTCGAAAAATCATCTGACAAGGCCCAAGAAAAAGAGCAAACAGAAGAAGCGAAGTCAGATGAACATGATAAAGAAGCCATTGGGACTTTGTCAAAAGCAGACCAAGCGGATATCTATTCGATCATTGAAAACAGCGCTTCTTTGACCTATTCACTTCAGGTGCAACCGACTCGCTTGCTAGAGTTGAACAATGATCACGGTGCGGTTGATGGTTACTCGCAAGACATGTTCATTGATTATTACAATACCTACACGACAGAAACCTATAATTTACAAGATGTCATTGATAAATTGAATGCTGAAGAGACATCGGACTCTATCCGCAGTCTGTCACAAGACCAGCTGATCCAACTGACAAACGAAAAGAAGGACGGCTGGATCTATTCGACAAAAGACAAGGCTTTCTACGAAATTGTACCTGGTGGTCGTGGTGGAGCAATGCTGCCGATGGAAATTCCTTCACCGGATGAATGGGTGGTCAATAAAGATTCGGTTGAAGTGACAACGACTATTCAAGGAACTTCAGATCCATACAGACGCTTTATCTTGAAACGCAACAACAAGAACTACAAGGGTGGAACCCACAAAACACGCTTTTATGTGGACAGCACTGAATTCGTGAAATCGTAAAAATAATCAGAAGCTATATCTAGCTCTAAAATTTTTATATAGAACTTGCTGAAGATTCACAGAAAAAGGCCCTCAAAGCCTTTTTCTTTTGGGCTTGAATATGTTAAAATAAAAGGTATACGTGCTTGGATACAAAGATGAGGATATAACATACAGATGGGCTGTGTCAATCTATGCGATCATGCGTAATTGAACCCGCCTACAACTCTGTGGGAAAAGATAAATCTACCTAGGAGCGTTCGCTCTGTCGTTCGATTTCCTATTTTCCTTTGAGTTGCTTAACGGCTTGGTATCTTGAGAATTGAACCCGGCCGAAAAGCTGTGTAAAAAAGATAAACTTCCTAGCACTCATCGAGTGCTGCGTCACCTTCCTATTTTTCTACAGAAACGTTCGGCAAGCCGAACCGTCCAAAATATCTTGATAGTTGAACACGGGCTAAATCCCTAGTGAAAAAGATAGATTTCCTGGTGTGCGTGGCACACTGCGTCAATCTCCTATTTTCATACGGGATTCTTCACGCCCTTTGTATCCTGATTTTTGTAGGCAAGTCGTATAATATTATCAATCCAAAGGGGATTACAATGACAAAACAAGTGTTTCAAACGACTTTTGCGGGTCGTGAGTTAATCGTAGAGACTGGTCAGGTTGCCAAGCAAGCAAATGGCGCTGTTGTCGTGCGTTATGGTGAGTCAACTGTCTTGACGGCAGCTGTCATGTCTAAGAAAATGGCAACTGGGGATTTCTTCCCACTTCAAGTCAACTACGAAGAAAAAATGTATGCGGCTGGGAAATTTCCTGGTGGCTTTATGAAACGGGAAGGTCGTCCTTCTACAGATGCGACTTTGACAGCGCGTTTGATTGACCGTCCAATCCGTCCAATGTTTGCGGAAGGTTTCCGTAATGAAGTACAAGTCATCAACACAGTCCTTTCTTACGATGAAAATGCATCTGCACCAATGGCAGCGATGTTTGGTTCGTCCTTGGCACTGTCTATTTCAGATATTCCGTTTGACGGACCAATCGCTGGGGTACAAGTAGGTTATGTGGATGGGGAGATCATCATCAACCCAACGCAAGAACAAGCTGAGCGCTCGCTTCTTGAATTGACAGTAGCTGGTACCAAACACGCTATCAACATGGTAGAGTCTGGCGCTAAAGAATTGTCAGAAGAAATCATGTTGGAAGCCCTTCTGAAAGGGCACGAAGCTGTTAAAGAATTGATTGCCTTCCAAGAAGAAATCGTAGCAGCAGTTGGGAAAGAAAAAGCAGAAGTAGAATTGCTTCATGTGGATGCTGACTTGCAAGCTGAAATCATCGCAGCCTACAACAGCGACCTTCAAAAAGCGGTCCAAGTAGAAGAAAAATTGGCGCGCGAAGCTGCGACTCAAGCAGTAAAAGACCAAGTAACAGCTGTTTACGAAGAAAAATATGCAGACCACGAAGAATTTGACCGCATCATGCGGGATGTGGCTGAAATATTGGAACAAATGGAACACGCAGAAGTGCGCCGTTTGATTACAGAAGACAAGGTTCGTCCGGATGGTCGTAAGGTTGATGAAATCCGTCCTTTGGATGCACAAGTCGATTATCTTCCTCGTGTGCACGGTTCAGGTCTCTTTACTCGTGGACAAACGCAAGCCCTTTCTGTCTTGACTTTGGCACCAATGGGTGAAACGCAAATCATCGATGGTTTGGACCCAGAGTACAAGAAACGCTTTATGCACCACTATAACTTCCCTCAATACTCTGTTGGGGAAACTGGACGTTACGGTGCGCCGGGTCGTCGTGAAATTGGTCACGGGGCTCTCGGTGAGCGTGCTCTTGCTCAAGTCTTGCCAAGTTTGGAAGAATTCCCATACGCTATCCGTTTGGTAGCAGAAGTCTTAGAATCAAATGGTTCTTCATCTCAAGCATCTATCTGTGCGGGAACACTTGCCCTTATGGCTGGTGGTGTGCCAATCAAGGCCCCAGTAGCAGGGATTGCTATGGGTCTGATCTCAGATGGAAACAACTATACGGTATTGACAGATATCCAAGGTTTGGAAGACCACTTTGGAGACATGGACTTCAAGGTAGCTGGTACGCGTGACGGGATTACCGCCCTTCAAATGGATATCAAGATCCAAGGGATCACTGCAGAAATTTTGACTGAAGCACTTGCTCAAGCCAAGAAAGCTCGTTTTGAAATCCTTGACGTGATTGAAGCAACCATTCCAGAAGTGCGTCCAGAATTGGCACCAACTGCTCCAAAAATTGATACCATCAAGATTGATGTCGACAAGATTAAGATTGTCATCGGTAAGGGTGGAGAAACCATTGATAAGATCATCGCTGAAACAGGCGTTAAGATTGATATCGATGAAGAAGGAAACGTATCTATCTATTCTAGCGACCAAGATGCCATCAACCGTGCTAAGGAAATCATTGCTGGTTTGGTTCGTGAAGCGAAGGTGGATGAAGTCTACCATGCCAAAGTGGTTCGGATCGAGAAATTTGGTGCCTTTGTCAACCTTTTTGACAAGACGGACGCCCTCGTTCACATCTCTGAAATGGCTTGGACGCGTACCAACCGTGTCGAAGACTTGGTAGCCATCGGCGATGAAGTGGATGTGAAGATTATCAAGATTGACGAAAAAGGTCGTGTCGATGCTTCTATGAAGGCACTATTGCCACGTCCGCCAAAACCTGAACATTCAGAAGAAAAAGGTGAAAAGGGTCCTCGTCATGGCGATCGTCCTCGTCACCACAATAAAGACCACAAACCTAAAAAAGACTTTACCATTACACAAAAAGATTCAGAATAAGCATTAGAAAAGGAGGAGCACGGTATGGGATGGTGGCGTGAAACCATCAATATTGTAAAAGAAAATGACCCAGCAGCGCGTACCTCGCTGGAGGTCCTTTTGACCTATCCGGGAGTCAAAGCACTGGCAGCTCACCGTGTTTCCCACTTTTTGTGGAACCATGGTTTTAAGCTTCTAGCTCGGATGCACAGCCAATTCTGGCGTTTTTGGACCCAGATTGAGATCCATCCAGGTGCGACCATTGCTTCTGGTGTCTTTATCGACCATGGAGCGGGCCTCGTTATCGGGGAAACAGCCATTGTTGAAAAAGGCGTTATGCTATACCATGGGGTGACCCTTGGGGGAACAGGAAAGGATGTCGGCAAACGCCATCCAACGGTACGTGAAGGAGCCTTGGTCTCCGCCCATGCCCAAGTCATCGGCCCGGTGGAAATCGGAGCCAAGGCCAAGGTCGGAGCAGGAGCTGTCGTGGTCTCCGATGTACCAAGTGATGTGACCGTTGTCGGTGTTCCTGCCAAGATCGTGCGGGTGCACGGTCGAAAAGACGAACCAGTCATTCATCAAGAAGAAGAAAAACGCGAATACTACGTGAATAAGATGGAGCATGCCAAGGAAGCCAGTCATCGGTCTTCGAGCTTGTAAGAAGCTATCTAGCAAAATCCCTCGTCAACCAACTCATGGAGCAAAATGACAAGGCATTTCAGATTGCCGTGGAAGATAGCAATGTTGGTGCCAAACGCTTGTATGAAAAGATTGGCTTTGTCAAACAAACTCAGGTGGTTTACTTGAAGCCAAAAGAGTAGAAACAGAAAGGAAATGAAGCGTGTTAAAAATTTATGATACCATGTCTCGTGATTTGCGAGAATTTATCCCCATCGAGGAAGGAAAGGTCCGCATGTATGTTTGTGGGCCAACGGTTTACAACTATATCCACGTAGGGAATGCCCGCTCAACGGTGGCCTTTGACACGATTCGTCGCTACTTTGAGTATCGTGGCTACGAAGTTGCCTACATTTCCAACTTTACAGATGTGGATGATAAGATCATCAACCGTGCCAAAGAAGAAGGTATCACGCCTCAGGAAGTGGCAGATAAATACATCGCTGCTTTTCGTGAAGATGTGACGGCTCTTGGAGTGAAACCTGCAACCCGCCACCCTCGTGTGGTCGAGTTTATGGATGACATCATCCGGTTTGTCACTGATTTGATCGAAAAAGGCTATGCCTACGAGAGCCAAGGGGATGTCTATTTCCGTGTGGAAAAATCCCACAACTATGCAAAATTAGCCAATAAAACCTTGGAAGACTTGGAGCTAGGAGCTTCAGGTCGGACAGATGAGGAAACAGCTCGCAAGGAAAATCCGGTGGATTTTGCCCTCTGGAAGGCTGCCAAACCAGGAGAGATTTCCTGGGACAGCCCTTGGGGACCTGGTCGTCCTGGCTGGCACATTGAATGTTCGGTCATGTCAACGGGGATTTTAGGCGATACTATTGATATCCACGGTGGTGGAGCCGATCTTGAGTTTCCACACCATACTAATGAAATTGCCCAGTCTGAAGCTAAAACAGGCAAAACTTTTGCCAACTACTGGATGCACAATGGCTTTGTCAATATTGATAATGTCAAGATGTCCAAGTCTTTAGGCAACTTTATCACCGTGCATGATGCATTGAAGACTATCGACGGCCAAGTGCTTCGCTTCTTCTTTGCAACCCAGCACTACCGCAAGCCCATTAACTTCACAGAAAAAGCAGTGCGCGATGCGGAGACCAACCTCAAGTATTTGAAAAATACCTATGAGCAACCGTTCACAGGAGAAGTGGATCCAGCAGACTTGCAAGGCTTTGTGGACAAGTTTATCGTGGCTATGGATGAAGATATCAATGCGGCAAACGGCATCACCGTCGTCTTTGAATTGGCTAAATGGATCAATTCAGGTCACTACAATCAAGACGTCAAGGATGCCTTGACCAAGATGTTAGAAGTCTTTGGAGTGGTCTTTGTCGAAGAAGTCTTGGATGCAGATATTGAAGCCTTGATCGCTGAACGTCAGGAAGCGCGAGCTAAGAAAGATTTTGCGCGAGCTGATGCCATTCGTGATGAATTGGCTGCGCAAGGAATCAAGCTCTTGGATACAAAAGAAGGTGTAAGGTGGACACGTGATTGATGTCAATCTAATCAATGGGATTGCCCTTGCCTTTGAGGGAGATGCGGTCTATTCCATGTATATTCGCAGACACCTGATTTTTCAAGGGATGACCAAGCCCAATAAGCTTCACCAGGCTGCCACCCGCTATGTCTCTGCTAGGGCTCAGGCCAGCTTGATTGAAAGCATGCTGGAGCAAGAAATTCTGACGGAAAAAGAGTTGGAGATCTACAAGCGCGGTCGCAATACCAATAGCCATACCAAGGCCAAAAATGCGGATGTCGTGACCTATCGGATGTCGACGGGCTTTGAGGCTGTCATGGGTTATCTCCATATGACGGGGGAGCTCTCTCGTCTAGAAGAGCTGATTAACTGGTGCATCCAGCAAGTAGAAGAAGGAAGAAAGCAGTGAAAAATATCAGAGAGTGGTTTCCTCATGCAGAGATAACGGATCAAGCCAATCCACCAGCAGGTTATGTAGCCATTCCCCTTCAGTCTCATCAATGGTTGCTGCTGAAGGAAGAAGAGCTAACCGAGCGAGAAAAACAATTGATTTTCTGGTTGGGCGATGAAGAAGAGGTTGCCCCTAATCCTTGGTACCAATACCTGATCGATGGAAAGGGAGAAGCCCCTCAAGTCATCAAAAAAATGCAGCTCGTCTATTGCCACATCTCGCATTCAACAGCGGAAGGGACGGCTTCTTGGCTAGAGATGATGCAGACACTCTTACCCAACTTCAGAGCAACCTTGCAACTGAGCGGACAAGATTATGTGCTCATTCTGGACCAAGACCAGTCTTTACCTGTGGCCGATATCTTAAAAGATACCGTCTCTGCCATGGAGTATGACTTCAATATTCGTTTATCTATTCTGGTCGGGCAAGTATGGACCGAGTCTAAAGACGGGAAAGTGTCTCCGGTTATCCGAGTAGAACAGGCTGTCTTTCGAGCTTGGATTCGAGAAGGCCATCAAGGTGTCTATCGCTTTTCTCAACTCTATCTGTGGGGAATCGAGCAGGCAGATCTGGATCTCACCCCAATCAAAGCAAGCTTGCATCAGTTGATTGAAAGTCAAGATCAATTGCAAGACATCATTGTTGCTCTTTGGGACAATGGGGCAGTCGTAACCAAGGCCGCCCAGCAACTCTATCTCCACCGCAATTCGCTCCAATACAAGATTGACAAGTGGGAGGAGTTGACGGGGCTTCAGTTGAAAAATCTGACAGATCTAGCCCTGTGCTATCATTTGGTCTTACAAGATGTGATTTAAACGGAATCAATCCAGAGTTTTGTGCAACTTGCACAAAACTCTTTTTCTTTTTTGTGAGACTTGCCATAGATTTGTAAAACGTTTTCATTTACAATAGAACTATAAAAATCAAAGGAGTACCATCATGGTAGAATTGAATCTGAATCACATTTATAAAAAATATCCAAATAGCGAACATTACTCAGTTGAAGACTTCAACTTGGACATCAAAGACAAAGAATTTATCGTTTTCGTAGGTCCTTCAGGATGTGGTAAATCAACAACTCTTCGTATGATCGCTGGTCTTGAAGATATCACAGAAGGTGAATGTTCCATCGATGGTACTGTTGTTAATAACGTAGCACCTAAAGACCGTGATATTGCCATGGTATTCCAAAACTACGCTCTTTATCCACACATGACTGTGTACGATAACATGGCATTTGGTTTGAAATTGCGTAAATATAGCAAGGAAGATATCGACAAACGTGTACAAGAAGCAGCTGAAATCCTTGGTTTGAAAGAATTCTTGGATCGTAAACCAGCTGACCTTTCTGGTGGTCAACGTCAACGTGTGGCCATGGGACGTGCGATTGTCCGTGATGCAAAAGTATTCTTGATGGACGAACCTTTGTCAAACTTGGATGCTAAACTTCGTGTATCGATGCGTGCTGAAATCGCGAAAATCCACCGTCGTATCGGTGCTACAACCATCTACGTAACTCACGACCAAACAGAAGCGATGACATTGGCAGACCGTATCGTTATCATGTCAGCTACTAAAAACCCAGCTGGTACTGGTACAATTGGACGTGTGGAACAAATTGGTTCTCCGCAAGAAGTGTACAAAAACCCAGTTAACAAATTCGTAGCTGGATTTATCGGAAGCCCTGCGATGAACTTCATCAATGTAAAATTGGAAGGTGGACACATCGTTGCCAATGGATTGAATTTGAAAGTTCCAGAAGGTGCTTTGAAAGTCTTGAAAGAAAAAGGCTATGATGGTAAAGAATTGATCTTTGGTATCCGTCCAGAAGACGTGAATACAGAAGCTGCTTTCCTTGAAACTTTCCCAGAATCAGTCGTGAAAGCTACGATCTCAGTGTCTGAGTTGCTCGGTTCTGAATCACACTTGTACTGCCAAGTTGGTGATAACGAATTCATCGCTAAGGTGGATGCGCGTGACTACCTTGGAACTGGTGAAACCATCGAACTTGGATTTGACTTGAACAAAGCTCACTTCTTCGATAAAGAAACTGAAAAAACAGTATACTAATACCTACTGACACTGTAGAGACTGAGACGATATGTCTCAGTCTCTTTCATTTTAAGGAGACAAAACATGGAAAAAGACTGGTGGAAGGGGAAGGTCGCTTATCAGATCTATCCAAAAAGCTTTAAAGACAGCAATGGTGATGGCGTTGGGGATTTGAAAGGAATCACGGAAAAACTCGATTACCTTCAAGACTTAGGGATTGACATTCTCTGGTTATCTCCTATTTACAAGAGTCCGTTTATTGACCAGGGCTATGATATTTCCGACTATTATGCCATTGATCCTATTTTTGGGACTATGGAAGATATGGAAGAGTTGATTGTGGAAGGCAAGAAGCGGGGCATTTCCATCATCATGGACTTGGTGGTCAACCACTGCTCCAGTCATCACGAATGGTTCCAAAAAGCTCTAGCGGATCCAGATGGCCCTTATGCAGACTACTTTTATTTCATCGAAAGTGACAAGGAACCCAACAACTGGGAAAGTTACTTTGGAGGCAGTGTCTGGGAGCCGGTTCCTGGCACCAACAAATACTATCTCCATTCTTTCCACAAGGATCAGCCAGACCTTAATTGGCAAAATCCTGTCTTGCGCGAAGAAATTTACACCATGATCAACTGGTGGTTGGACAAGGGAATTGCGGGCTTCCGGATCGATGCCATTATCAACATTAAAAAAGATCTAGAATGGCGTTCACTTCCGTCTGATCGCAAAAATGGCTTGGTTCCAGTACCAGAATCGCTGGTCAATGCCCAACCGATTGAACCTTTCTTGCAAGAGTTAAAGGAGCGTACTTTTGCTAAGTATAATGCCTTCACAGTAGGGGAAGTTTTCAATGAAACCGACGAAGAGTTGCACTTCTTCATTGGAAAAGATGGTGTCTTCTCCTCGATCTTTGACTTCAAACAAACCATGCTGGGGCAAGAAGGAAAAGGCTGGTTTGACCACAGTCTTCCAACAGCAGATGAACTCAAGGAAAGTATTTTCCAAGCCCATGAGCGCGCGGATAGCATTGGGATCCTCTCTACCATTATCGAGAATCATGACGAACCTCGTGGTGTGTCCCACTATATCGCGGAAGGTCCAGTAAACGATACCAGTAAAAAAGCCCTGGGAACCATTCAAATCTTGCGCAAGGGAATTCCTTTTATCTATCAAGGCCAAGAAATTGGAATGGAAAACCAAGTCTTTGAATCGGTGGAGGATTTTGATGATATCGCGACCATCAATGGCTACCATGTGGCTAAAGAAGCTGGTTTGAGCGAGGAAGAAGCCTTAGCAGTTATCGCCAAATACAGCCGGGATAATGCACGGACACCCATGCAGTGGTCAAGAGAGCCAGGTCTGGGCTTTAGCGATGAGTCAGCCTGGTTGATCAGCCCAAAACCAGATGTTGCCATCAATGTGGAAGATCAGGAAAAGGATCCCAATTCCATCTTGAATTATTATCGCCAGCTGACCGCCTTGTACCGCCATCCCCTATACGGAAATACCATTCGGTTTGGAGATATGATCCCGGCTTATCGGGACCGTGAAAACATCATTGCTTTCGAACGCCGTGGGGACAAGCGTCTCTTGGTGATTAGCAATTTCCAAAATTGCCAGACTAGCTTGGAGTTGCCAGCTCCGATTAAAACAGTCGTTTTAAATAATACTGCAGGATTATTCCAAGAAGGAGAGCAAGTATTAGAATTAGCCCCTTACCAAACTGTTGTGTTGGAATTGGTGGAATAAGAAGAACCTTCGCAGATGCGAAGGTTCTTTTCATAGCATCCAAGTCTAAACCTGGAACTTACTCAACTTCCTTCTTTTTCAAGAGGAGGAGGTCACCACTAACGGTTAGCAAGAAGCCTAAAAATTTTAAAATTAGAATTCTTATCGCTTTGAACATCAAAAATGAGAGAACCATTTTGGTTCTCTCATTTTTGTAACGTCTTATCAACCTACTACAGTTGACAAAGAGTCATTTTATCTAGTATTTATTGTTTATTTACGAGATGATTTACGTTTCAAAGAGACTGCACCTACTAACGTAAGTACTCCTGAGAATACAAGGCCAGTTGCTACAACTTCACCGGTACTTGGAAGAAGTGATTTGTGACCTCCACCGTTTCCTGATGATTGGGCTAGGCTTTCTTCATTACTATTTTGAAGTGCTTCTTGGGTTGTAGGGGAATTCCAATCATCTTTGCTACCTTGATTTTCTGGCGTTGCAGGATTTTCTGGTGTTCCTTGATTATCTGGTGTTCCAGGATTTTCTGGTGTTCCTTGATTATCTGGTGTTCCAGGATTTTCTGGTGTTCCAGGATTTTCTGTAGTTCCAGGATTTTCTGGCGTTGCAGGATTTTCTGGCGTTGCAGGATTTTCTGGCGTTGCAGGATTTTCTGGTGTTGCAGGATTTTCTGGCGTTGCAGGATTTTCTGGTGTTGCAGGATTTTCTGGCGTTGCAGGATTTTCTGGTGTTCCAGGATTTTCTGTAGTTCCAGGGTTTTCTGTAGTTCCAGGGTTTTCTGTAGTTCCAGGATTTTCTGTAGTTCCAGGGTTTTCTGATGTTGCTTCAGTTGTAGTTGTGGTTGAAGTAGTCGTAGGCTCTTCAGTCGTTGTAGTTGTGGTTGAAGTAGTCGTAGGCTCTTCAGTTGTAGTTGTGGTTGAAGTAGTCGTAGGCTCTTCAGTCGTTGTAGTTGTGGTTGAAGTAGTCGTAGGCTCTTCAGTTGTAGTTGTGGTTGAAGTAGTCGTAGGCTCTTCAGTTGTAGTTGTAGAAGTAGTCGTAGTAGGCTCTTCAGTTGTAGTTGTAGAAGTAGTCTTAGGTTCTTCAGTTGTTGAAGTAGAAGTAGTCGTAGTAGGCTCTTCAGTTGTAGTTGTAGAAGTAGTCTTAGGTTCTTCAGTTGTAGTTGTAGAAGTAGTCTTAGGTTCTTCAGTTGTTGTAGTTGTAGAAGTAGTCTTAGGTTCTTCAGTTGTAGTTGTAGAAGTAGTCTTAGGTTCTTCAGTTGTTGTTGTAGTTGAAGTAGTTGTAGGCTCTTCAGTTGTAGTTGTAGTTGTAGTTGAAGTAGTTGTAGACTCTTCAGTTGTAGTTGTAGTTGTAGAAGTAGTCGTAGTCGGCTCTTCAGTTGTTGTAGTTGAAGTAGTTGTAGTCGGCTCTTCAGTTGTTGTAGAAGTAGTCGTAGTTGTCTCTTCAGTTGTTGGTTCTTTAGGTTGCCAAACGCGTACATAATCCACAAGCATATCAGAACGCGAACCGTCTAGATAACTATCAATATGTTTAGTAGCATCGGTGAAGTCACGTGGACTATTTTTTCCATCTTTAAGAAATGATCCTCCAACAATATGAGTAAATCGAAGAGCCATTGTGTTGTCTGGGTCTACAAAAGGAGTTTTTACATTCAGTTTATTATAATCAACTGTGTGAAATTGCTTACCGTCATAAAAAAATGTCATTTTGTCACTTTGTTTTAAGACGCCATATGTATGAAAATCAGTTTGTGTGTCACCATTATTAGGGATACGCTTTGCGTTCTGTTGACTATAATCAGCATTAACTTTAAACGGTGAATGAACATTAGCTTGTAAGTAATTCGGATCATACCCTTTAGATTCTAGGATATCAATTTCACCACTAGCAGGCCAATCGGGAAACTTTGTGCCAAACATCCAGAATGCTGACCAGGAAGACTCACTCATAGGCAATTTGACACGAGCTTCAGCATAATAATCACCCTTAAACGCTACCTTAACATTGCCCTTAGAATCCACGGTTTGGATTGCGCCAGATGTGAATGGAGCAGGATATTCTTCTATAACCTTACCATTTTTATCCAATCTCGTGTTTGTTCGAGGGATGGTTTCCATTTGGTTTGTTTCTGAATTCCATTTTTCGCGCGTTGGTGAGTAGCGAGCTGTAAGATGCAAGACACCATCAGATACTGAAACATTTTCTGGTTTATCAGTAAAATGCATTTGAGTTTTAGCCCTAGTATCGAAAGAAGAATACAGATAACCCCATTTTGTTTGGTCTAACTCATTTCCGTTAAACTCATCATTCCATAACACGTTGTAATTAGTAGGTACTCCTTCAGGCAATGTATACTTAGGTAATTCACTATCTTTACCGGACTCAGCGTAGGCTGTATTTATTGAAGTAAAAAAGTTGCTACTTAAAATAGTGCTGGCACCTAAAATGATTAGTCCTATCCTAAGTTTTTTGTACTTACTAGGAATATTTTTCATAAATATCCTCCTATTTTCAAATTTTTAAATGATAAATTCATTTAAGAGAAGGTTTATAATAAATAAATATATACTACTTAATACAAATTAAAACTATCCTCTCTACTCATTTTATCATAATTAAAGATATTTTCAATTATTAGTTAATAATAATTGTTAAATAATTTGATTTTTCTAATAAAATTATATCATATATACAAAAAAAAGAAGTGGTGTATTACATTAATGACGGGCAAGATCATTTCTATGTAATTTAATTAAGGGTTATAAAAAGAATAGCAAAAAGAAAAGTCCCATAAGACCTATAATGAAAAGTGACCAAACCATCATTGGAAAGATTCTTATGACGACTATCGCAGAAAGTCTGTCTGTCTCTACTTCAACAGTCATTCGTAAATTGAAAGAATTCAAATTCAAGACAGATTTATCTTTCCTTCTAACTCACATGTCTTGGGATGAATACAGATTCAAGAAAGGGTTGATGAGCTTCATTGCACAGGATTTTAATTCCAGAAAGATCGTAGCTATTCTGGATGGGCGGACTCAAGTAATTATTCGCAATCATTTCCTTCGCTATTCTAGACAGGTGAGAAGTCGAGTGAAAGTCATTACCATGGATATGTTTAGCCCCTACTACGATATTGCCAGAAAACTTCGCTTTCGAATTTCAAGGCTCAGGCTGAAACAGTCCCCCAGACTGTTTCACTCCCAAACGCTAAAATCGCTCTGGATCGTTTTCACATTGTACAACATCTAAGTCGCGCTATGAACCGTCTTCGCATCCAAATCATGAATCAGTTTGATCGGAAATCGCACGAATATAAGGTACTGAAACGTTACTGGAAACTCATTCAACAGGATAGTCGTAAACTCAGCGATAAACGTTTTTATCGCCCTACTTTTCGCTCACACTTGACCAATAAAGAGGTTCTAGAAAAGCTGCTTTCATACTCTCAAGAACTTAGACAGCACTACGACCTCTATCAACTATTACACTTTTATTTTCAAGAGAAACAAGCTAACCATTTCTTTGATCTTATTGAAGAAGCGATTTCTTGTGTAAATCCTATTTTTCAAACTGTTTTTAAGACCTTTTTGAAAGATAAGGACAAGATCATAAACGCACTGGAACTGCCATACTCAAATGCAAAACTAGAGGCTACTAATAACCTCATTAAGGTCATCAAGCGCAATGCTTTTGGCTTCCGGAACTTTGAAAACTTCAAAACTAGAATCCTCATCGCTTTGAACATCAAAAAGGAGAGAACCATTTTGGTTCTCTCCTTTTTGTAACGTCTTATCAACCTACTACAGTTGACAAAGAGTCATTTTATCTAGTATTTATTGTTTATTTACGAGATGATTTACGTTTCAAAGAGACTGCACCTACTAACGTAAGTACTCCTGAGAATACAAGGCCAGTTGCTACAACTTCACCGGTACTTGGAAGAAGTGATTTGTGACCACCACCGTTTCCTGATGATTTGGCTAGGCTTTCTTCCTTACTATTTTGAAGTGCTTCTTGGGTTGTAGGGGATTTCCAATCATCTTTGCTACCTTGATTTTCTGGCGTTGCAGGATTTTCTGGCGTTGCAGGATTTTCTGGCGTTGCAGGATTTTCTGGCGTTGCAGGATTTTCTGGTGTTCCAGGATTTTCTGGTGTTCCAGGATTTTCTGTAGTTCCAGGGTTTTCTGTAGTTCCAGGGTTTTCTGTAGTTCCAGGGTTTTCTGTAGTTCCAGGGTTTTCTGTAGTTCCAGGATTTTCTGTAGTTCCAGGGTTTTCTGATGTTGATTCAGTTGTAGTTGTGGTTGAAGTAGTCGTAGGCTCTTCAGTCGTTGTAGTTGTAGAAGTAGTCGTAGTAGGCTCTTCAGTCGTTGTAGTTGTA
>NZ_JAPVYS010000018.1:0-12396 GCF_041431945.1 Streptococcus sp. 27098_8_66
CTCTTCAGTTGTAGAAGTAGTTGTAGTTGTTGTTTCTTCCGTGGAAATTGGCTGCCATACGCGTACATAATCTACAAGCATATCTGAACGAGAACCATCACGGTAACTGTCGATATGTTGAGTAGCATCAGTGTAGTCACGGCCACCAGGCGTTCCGTCTTTTAGGAATGAACCACCAACCATATGACTTAGACGTAAAGTCATACCATTTTCAGGATCAGCTAATGGATTTGGGTCCTTAATGTCCTTCATTAGAACAGTTCCCTTAAGCTCTCCATCATAATAGAAGTTGACACTATCCTTAGTCTTTAAGACTCCGTATGTGTGGAAGTCAGACTGTGTATCTCCATTATTAGAAATTTGCCTTTGGGTTTGTTTGCTATTTCTAGCTCCCTCTGATTTAGGTGTATGGGTATTGGCTTGTAGAACGCTTGGATCATATCCTTTTGATTCAAAGACGTCGATTTCACCATTACCAGGCCAGTCCTTGCGATTCGTACCAGTTAACCAGAAAGAGGACCATGATGATTCACTCATTGGTAATTTGATACGAGCTTCAGCATAGAAATCACCTTTAAAAGATGCTTTTACTTTACCTTTGTCATTAAAAGTATTAATGGCTCCAGATGTAAACGGTGCAGGGTATACTTCTACATTCCCGTCTTTGTCTTTTCTGGTATTTGTTCTTGGAATAGTTTCCATTTGTTTAGTAGCTGAGTTCCACCTTTGTCGTGTTGGTGAGTAAAGCGCTGTTAGATGCAGAACTCCATCGGACACTGAAACGTTTTCCGGATTATCAGTATTGTGCATTTGAGTTCTTGCAGCAGTGTCAAAACTTGAATAGGCATAGGCCCATTTTGATTGGTCAAGTGATGTACCATTGAATTCATCGTACCATGTCAATTTATAAGTGTTAGGATCGATGTCGGGTGAAGTGATTGGTAAAGGTTTGTTTGTTGATTCATTACTTACGCTAGAATCAGCATTTACTGTACCAGATGAAGCTAAAAAACTAGTGCACAGAATTGTAGCTACTCCTAAAAAGTTCAATCCTACACGAAACGATTTGTGTTTAGTAGGCATATTTGCCATGCGTAGTACTCCTATTTTATATTGTAGTTTTGAAGGATCTTTCAGATAAAAATCTGCAAAACAATTTTCAAAAATTGTTTTCTATAATACGTTACTGTTGTGTATATGTTTATGAAAAATATCTTATTTATATTATTGTAAAAATATATCACTACGTATTATCGAATACTTTCTTATTCTACCATAAAGAAATGTAATTTTCAATTATTTGTTTTTAAAATTTTAGGATAAGAATATGAATGCACTGAAACTTTCTTATCAATGCAACCATTCAAAGTTACGAATAGCCCCATCGCTTTGAACAACAAAAGAGGAGAGAAGCATTTTTGTCCTCTCCAGCTTGTCATTTTTCATCAACTCAATACAGTTGATAAAGAGCTGTATTTGATTGTCGTTATATTTTTTGTATTCATCTATTCTGTCTCCTGATGAAATTGTTGGTAAAAATCAACCTTGATCTGGATGAAATTTTCTAAGTCTCTTAACAACTGGAGCAAGGTGGCGCGTGTTTCAAATTCTTCACGGGTCTTGGGAAGAGGGCGTTCGCGAAAGATCGCCAAATACTGACTAATATCATCTAGAAGATCTTGGGCAGGATTTTCCTGACTTAACTGTTGGGCCGTCTTCTTAAAAAGTTGAGCAAGGATTATGCTTTCACTCGCAGCTAACAGACAACGGTTGACGTTTTCTGCCATATCCCGCAGGATATCATTTTGCCGCTTGCGCATTTCAAAGTAGTGAATATGGTAGTTGGTTTGGTGAAAGAGGTGGTTGGAATGGTCCAGATAAACTAGCTTCAAAGCGTCCTTTAGGATACCGTCCAATTCCTTGATCAAGCGAGCATCATTGCGACCATCCCCTTTACCAAGTAATTCCGCAAAACGACCAAGGATCTTTTTCAGTTGGTCTTCGACAACATCGTGGTAGTGATCGATTGCTCCCTGGTTAGAGGGCATATAGAGATTGGCCAGCAAGGCAAAGCTGGTCCCAATTAAAAAGAGAGCAAGTTCATTGAGCAAGAGTCCCCAGGAAGTAGACTGCTCAATTAAGAGATGGGTGACCAGCACCGTACTTGGGGTTATGCCGATTTGCCAGCCCAATAGAAAGGCACCAGGAACATAGAGAGCGATAAAGACTCCCAATGCCCAGAGGTTGAACCCTAAAAAGGAAAAGGCGAGACTTCCGATAGCAAGGGCCAACAAGGTTGACATAAAGCGCTGGTAGGCCTGCTTGATGGTACTGCGCCGCGTATCAGAGATACTCAAGATGGCAATGATGCCAGCTGAGATGGCATAGGTCAAGCCAAGAGCATAAGCAAGGGCAGCTGCTAAACAGGTGGCCAAGGTGAGCTTGATGGTTCGTTGAAAAAGAGGCATGGCTTCCTTTCTAGTTCGGTCTGTTCATTGAGATAGATTTGATTTCATTATATCATGAATTGGCCTCTTCCTCCTTTCTTGTGGTATACTAGTTCTATGGAAAATAACGATATCGTATACGGTGTCCACGCAGTCACCGAGGCTTTACAAGCCAATACAGGCAATAAATTATATATTCAAGAAGACCTCCGAGGAAAAAATGTCGACAAGATCAAGGCCTTAGCAGCTGAGAAAAAAGTGTCGATTTCTTGGACGCCAAAGAAAAACCTGCAGGAAATGACAGAAGGAGCTGTTCACCAAGGCTTCGTTCTTCGAGTGGCAGCCTTTGCCTATACAGACTTGGCAGCGATTCTGAAACAGACAGCCAAAGAAGAGAACCCTCTTTTATTGATTCTCGATGGCTTAACAGATCCGCACAATCTTGGATCTATCTTACGGACAGCTGATGCGACCAATGTCTCAGGAGTCATCATTCCTAAGCACCGGGCGGTTGGGGTAACCCCAGTGGTTTCTAAAACTTCTACCGGAGCAGTGGAACACATTCCCATTGCGCGTGTGACTAATCTCAGCCAAACTCTAGACAAGCTAAAAGAAGAAGGCTTCTGGATCTTTGGGACCGACATGAACGGCACGCCATCGCATCAGTGGAATACGGCTGGCAAGTTAGCCTTGATCATTGGCAGTGAAGGAAAAGGGATCTCAGCCAATATCAAAAAACAAGTTGATGAGATGATCACCATTCCCATGAATGGTCATGTGCAAAGCCTCAATGCCAGTGTGGCAGCAGCCATCCTCATGTATGAGGTCTTTCGCAACCGATTATAACTATACTATAATAGTAGAAAGGCAATGATATGAAACGAAAAATCTTATTGGTTGACGGCTACAATATGATTGCCTTTTGGCAGGAGACCCGCCAGCTCTTTCAAAAAAGTGAGCTCGATGCAGCCCGCAATATCCTCCTGCAAAAACTGAGCCACTATGCTAGCTTTGAAGGGATCGAAGTCATCTGTGTCTTTGATGCCCAGTATATGCCAGGAGTGCGGCAGACCTATGAGGAGTTCAATGTTCAGGTGGTCTTTACCGGTGAGGATGAGACGGCAGATGACTATATCGAGCGCTTGGCGGCAGAGCTTAACACGCCTCTCCACCAAGTATCGGTCGCAACCAGTGACTTAAATGAGCAATGGACCGTCTTTGCTCAAGGAGCCCTTCGGGTATCTGCCAGAGAGTTAGAAAAACGGGTCGCAGTCGTCAAAGGAAACCTTAATCAAGCGCAGCGAGTGGTCAATGATCAAAAACCACCCATGCGACCACTCGATCACCAAGTATTGCGACAATTACAAGAAATGATGGGAGACAAGTAATGACATTTGCTATTTTAACCGATTCGACCGCAGATTTAGATCAGAACTGGGCCAAGGAACACCAGGTGACCATTCTTGGGTTGACCATTGAGTTAGATGGGACGGTTTACCAGACAGTAGGCCAAGGTCAATTGACCAGCCCTGAGCTTTTAGAAGCCATGAAAAATGGGGCCAAACCGACAACCAGTCAGGTCAATGTGGGCCAATTTCAGGAAACCTTTGAACAATTTGCCAAAGAAGGAAAAGCTCTGCTTTATGTGGCTTTTTCATCGGTCTTATCTGGGACTTATCAGAGTGCAGTCATGGCACGAGACCTGGTTTTAGAAGACTACCCGGAAGCCGTGATCGAGATTGTCGATCCTAAGGCGGCTGGGATTGGAGAGGGTTACCTGGTTATGCGGGCAGTAGCTGCGCGTGATGCAGGCCGTTCATTAGCAGAAGCCAAGGAAGAAATCATGGACTTAGCGCCAAAACTGCGGACTTATTTCCTCGTCGATGATCTCTACCACCTCATGAGTGGAGGGCGTCTCTCAAAAAGTGCTGCGATCATGGGAAGCCTGGCCAGCATCAAACCCATTCTCTGGATTGATGCGGAAGGGGAATT
Source organism: Streptococcus sp. 27098_8_66 (assembly GCF_041431945.1). Classification (NCBI taxonomy): domain Bacteria; kingdom Bacillati; phylum Bacillota; class Bacilli; order Lactobacillales; family Streptococcaceae; genus Streptococcus; species Streptococcus sp. 27098_8_66. The sequence continues at coordinate 4,440 of NZ_JAPVYS010000018.1, forward strand.
GGTCCCAATTAGCAAGGTTCGGGGACGCAAAAAAGCTGTCCGGGAATTACTGGAGCTGATCAAAGCAGATATCGGTGAAGGTACAGCCTTGGTATCTTATACCAACGATCTAGAAGGAGCCGAAGTACTGAAGCAAGAAATGCTTGCGCTTGAAGGCATCGATGAAGTCCTTGTGATGCCTCTTGGACCAGTTATTTCAGCTCACGTCGGCCCGAATGCCTTGATCGGATTTGTCATTGGAAAAGAAAATCGTAAATAATTTTCCAAATCGGTTGACTTTTATCTTAGAATTTTGATACAATAGTAGGCGGTATTGTTTACCCCATTTGTAAGGCCCCGGAACCTTTCAAATAACTCGCGGACCGGAACATCCGCCCTGTAAACAAAAACGACATTCATATAGGAGAAATCATGAACAAAACTACATTCATGGCTAAACCAGGCCAAGTAGAACGCAAATGGTACGTTGTTGACGCAACTGATGTACCTCTTGGACGCCTTTCAGCAGTTGTTGCTAGCGTGCTTCGCGGAAAAAACAAACCAACATTCACACCTCACACTGATACAGGTGACTTCGTAATCGTTATCAATGCTGAAAAAGTTAAATTGACTGGTAAAAAAGCAACTGATAAGATCTACTACACTCACTCAAACCACCCAGGTGGATTGAAATCAATCTCTGCTGGTGAACTTCGTTCTAAAAATGCAGTACGTTTGATCGAAAAATCAGTTAAAGGTATGCTTCCACACAATACTCTTGGCCGCGCTCAAGGTATGAAATTGAAAGTATTCGTTGGAGCTGAGCACACTCACGCTGCACAACAACCAGAAGTTCTTGATATTTCAGGACTTATCTAAGGAAAGGAACAATAAAGTATGTCACAAGCACAATATGCAGGTACTGGACGTCGTAAAAACGCTGTTGCACGCGTTCGCCTTGTTCCAGGAACTGGTAAAATCACTGTTAACAAAAAAGATGTTGAAGAGTATATCCCACACGCTGACCTTCGTCTTGTAATCAACCAACCATTCGCAGTTACTTCAACTGCAGGTTCATACGACGTTTTCGTTAACGTTGTAGGTGGTGGATACGCAGGTCAAGCAGGAGCTATCCGTCACGGTATCGCTCGTGCCCTTCTTCAAGTAGACCCAGACTTCCGCGATTCATTGAAACGCGCAGGACTTCTTACACGTGACTCACGTAAAGTTGAACGTAAGAAACCAGGCTTGAAAAAAGCTCGTAAAGCATCACAATTTAGTAAACGTTAAAACTTATTTAAACTTATTGAAAGCATTTCGTATCAAAAATACGGGATGCTTTTTCTGTTCACCCCAAATTTTTGTAACTAGGTGATACTTGAAATTAATACAAATTTGGTTGTTTTTGATAAATCTAAGCAACACTACATGATGAAGTGAAAGGGGATGAATCTTTGATAGTATTCACTTATTGTGAAATATGATATATTTATTAATTAGATGGATGAATACTTCTAGAGTTAAATATAGTATAATAGGGACATACTTTTTGGTTTATTTTTGTTTGTAGTCGGATTATGAAAGAATATCCAATATTATGCGATAAGATAGAATGTTACAAAAAAGAAAGGGGATGCAATCCGATGAAGAAAGACAGATTAATTGTATTGACAGATGCTGTTCTAGCAATTATTATGACCATCTTGGTTTTAGAGTTAGAAAAACCAACAACACCAAGTCTTGAAGCTTTTTGGGATTTACGGCAAAATTTCTTTGCTTGTTTTCTTTCCTTTTTCTGGTTGGGATCGTTATGGATGGCACTAAACACATTATGGGAAAAGGTTGAGAAAATTTCCTCAGAAATTATTTGGTGGAATTTGTTTCTACTCTTGGAGCGGCAGGAGTTCTCTTTGGAGAATTTCATGCCATCCAAGATACCAGTCTGAATGATGTGGTGGACCGGATCTATATAAATGTCAAGGATTTACCGTTTCAGTCCTTGGGAGCTTTAGCTAATATCCTGTCTGATATTAAGAAGGGACTGATTCAAGACAGTCATATCTGGTCTTTCTTCCAGTCATTTTTCAAACAATATCAGTTGATAATCAGCTTAAATCAGATCTATCAGTTTGTCTATCTTTCTCTGATGGAGATCATGTCCTATCTTCACTTTGATTATTGGAAAAAAACGGCTCGGTCAGGAGCTAGTATGAATAAGGAGAACAAATGAAACGTTTAAAAATGTTATGGCATATTATGCAGGTTACGGGTTTTACTCGGTTTGCTCTGAGTTTTGTGACCTTTGTTTTTGGGTCAGGAGGCGTGCTTTTCCTAGTTGAACCTGCTATCACAAATTACGGAGACGGTCTTTGGTATGCTTTTGTGACTTCGACGACTGTCGGCTACGGGGATCTCCTAGCTGTGACCTTGATTGGAAGGATTACCAGTGTCTTCTTGACGATTTATGGGCTCATATTTTTTGGCTGTTTATCAGCTGTTATTTTTAATTATTATACCAATTTAAATAAGGAAAGAGGAGAGGACAAATGACTGCCAATTATTCAACACGGGAATACCGTGAGAAATTATACGATGACCTTCATGTTCGATTGAGAGATACAGCGATTTTGATGTGTGCAATTTTTATTGCCTCTATCGGACTAAATATGAATTCAACAGCTGTCATTATAGGAGCCATGTTGATTTCACCTCTCATGACACCGATTGTTGGACTGGGATTCGGTTTAGCTATTTTTGATACGCGTTTAATCAAGCAATCTCTAGAGGTTTTATTGACTCAAGTGTTGGTCAGTTTGCTTGTCTCGACTCTGTATTTCTGGATTTCTCCCTTGTCTTATGCAAGTAGCGAGTTGATTGCACGAACCTCTCCAACCATTTGGGATGTCCTCATTGCTATTGCTGGTGGGATTGCTGGTGTGATCGGTTCAAGGAAAAAAGAAGCAAACAATATCGTGCCAGGAGTAGCCATTGCTACAGCTCTGATGCCGCCTATCTGTACTGCTGGCTATGGTTTAGCTAATGGGAATGTACGATTTTTATTGGGGGCTCTCTATCTTTTCTTGATCAACTGTGTCTTTATCATGCTAGCCAACATTGTTGGAACAAGAATTTTGATGAGAAAATCTCCTTTAACTTCATTTAAAGAGCTGAGCATTAAAATGAGAATTGGCTTGATATCTTTGATTGTATTGTTGATTCTTCCAGCTAGCTATTCGGCAGTTACTCTGACAATAGAACAAGCGCGCAAAGAAGGGATCAAACAGTTTGTAGGAAAAGAGTTCGCCAATTATACGGTTATTAATCAAGTCTACAAGTCAAGTAACAATGAATTGGTCTTGACGGTTGTTGGAGATCCGATTTCAGAAGAAGAATTAGAAACACTCCACCAAAAACAAGCCTCTTACGGTATTCAATCTGTTCAATTGAAAGTGAATCAAGTTCAGAACTCGCCAACATTAGATAGTGAAGCGACCAAGGAATTTTATGAAAACATTGACAAGTATATTGATCAAAAACTCTCTGAAAAAGATTCACAAAACGATCTCGTAAAAGAAAATGAAGCAGACAAGGATTGAGGACAATGAACTGAATCGGTTTTTACGCCGTGTTTTTCTTGTATCTTCCTCTTTCTTACTTATAGCAGGTTGTTTTTGCTTGAATAAGAAATAAATTAGAAGTTCTATCATCTAAGAAAAATGATGAACAAAAAATCATTTAACTAATGGTGTGAACGTTTAGTGTTTATCAGCTCCATTCTCTGTAATTTTGGGGGTAAAATCCACACCATTCGGATAAAATTAGTTGAATTTGATTGGAAAAAAGCTTTTATAAAAGCGGAGAAAAGTCTTGATATTACGCTGTTTTTAGTCCAACTGAAATTCATACTTTCCAAACCAGGCTTGAAAAAGGCCCGTAAAGCATCACAATTTAGTAAACGTTAATTCGTTACTGGACAGCAGAATACAAACGAAAACACTTTGCATCTTGCAAGGTGTTTTTTTCTATGAGAACTGGCGGTGCGCAATTAGGATAGCTCTAGCGACTTTAGTCGCATAGAGATATGCTATGCACAGTTGCCTCAAGAAAACAATGCTTCTTGGTCCACCCTGTTAGACAAGCTTCAAAACCAAGGAATCCAACAGATTTCTCTTGTAGTTACAGATGGCTTTAAGGGGCTTGAGCAGATTATCAGTCAGGCTCACCCATTAGCTAAACAACAATGTTGCTTAATTCATATTAGTCGAAATCTAGCTAGTAAAGTGAAACGAGCAGATAGAGCGGTTATTCTTGGGCAATTTATAATGATTTATCGTGCTGAAAATTTAGAAATGGCAGGACAAGCTTTAGAGGACTTTCTCGCCGAATGGAAACCAAAGTATAGGAAAGTCATGGAAAGTCTGGAGAAGACGGATAATCTTTTAACTTTTTATCAGTTTCCCTACCAGATTTGGCACAGCATGTATTCGACAAACCTCATTGAGTCTCTTAACAAAGAAATCAAACATCAAACGAAAAAGAAGGTTCTTTTTCCTAATGAGGAGGCTCTGGAACGTTACTTAGTTACGTTGTTTGAAGATTATAATTTCAAGCAAAGTCAACGAATCCATAAAGGGTTTGGTCAATGTTCTGATACACTTGAAAGCTTATTTAATTAACACTCCGTAACTCTACTTAAGTGTTTACACATAATTATTGACAGTATCAAAAAATAAAGTATATTGTTTTCATCATAATATAATTAAATATCAGTATAGAGAATTTTATCTATATATCAGATATCAGCAATTGCTTTTGCTGTCATTTTTCGCTACAATAGTTACAAGGAGGAAATAAACATGTTAAAAGAAGTATTAAACGTCGCAAAAGTTGCGAAAAAATCATCTCTCTTCTTAGGAGGGGTAGCATTTGGGACGCTTGGCTTGAAAGTCTTAGCAAGTAAAGAAGCTAAGAAAGGCTATTCTAAGGCCTTGGCTAAAGCTTACAAATTGAAAGATGGACTGGATGCATCTGTTTCTGTTGTAAAACAACACGGTGATGATGTTTTACAAGACGCTAAATATTTATACGAACAGGAAAAGAAAGAAGAACAATTAGATAGCCTGACAGGTGAATAATATGTCTTTTAAAGTGCTACACAGAGGATATCAACATATCCGATTATCGTCCTCGTTTTCACTGACCTTGGATATTCAAGATTATCTTCGTTCCTTGGCTAAAGATGAAAAAGGGATCGACTCTATTCAGTTTTATATGGATCAGCAGCACTTTACTCTACGTATGAAAGAAGGCTTCTCTGTATTAGAAAATGCAGAGGCCTTTTTAAAAAAAATTGACAAGGGGAAAGTTTCGGACTTGATGACTCTTCCCATTCGTAGAGAAGAGAGTGCTTATTCAATTGTATCGGGTGCAGCGATTAAGCGTTTGCTGTTTCGAAGTTTTGTACCCTACCCTATTCGTTATATTTGGACTTGTTATCAGGCTTTGGGTTATGTCAAAGAAGCCTATCAAACTTTAGCGCGCAAGGAACTAACCATGGAGGTCTTGGACTGTTCGGCCATTTTGTTGTCCTTGTTTATGAACCAATCCAAGACAGCTAGCAACATCATGTTTATGCTTGATTTGGGTAATCATCTGGATCAGTGGTCTTTAAAAAAAACAGCAACAGATTTGGAACAAAGCCTTCTTGCTAAAGAAAGTGATGTTTTCTTAGTGCGGGGAGACATGGTCATCAGCATCAAGAGTTCTGATGTTCAAGTAGGTGATGTATTAGTTGTCTCCCAAGGGAATGAAATCTTGTTTGACGGCCAAGTGGTTTCAGGATTAGGCATGGTCAATGAGAGTTCCTTGACTGGAGAGAGCTTCCCTGTTGAAAAGAAAGAGGGAGATTCTGTATGTGCGAATACTGTTTTGGAAACAGGAGAGTTAAGAATTCGTGTGACTGATAATCAGATAAACAGTCGTATTTTGCAACTCATCAATCTGATGAAAAAATCTGAAGAGAGTAAGAAGACAAAACAACGTCATTTTATTAGGATGGCAGACAAGGTTGTAAAATATAACTTCTTAGGTGCTGGTTTGACTTATCTGTTAACAGGTTCGTTTTCAAAAGCCATTTCCTTTTTATTGGTGGATTTTTCATGTGCTCTAAAAATATCCACACCTGTAGCCTACCTTACGGCCATAAAGGAAGGTCTAAATCGAGAAATGGTTATTAAAGATGGTGATGTATTAGAAAAATATCTGGAAGTGGATACTTTCTTGTTTGATAAAACGGGTACCATCACGACGAGTTATCCTTTGGTTGAAAAGGTTCTTCCTTTCGGAGATTATACTGAGAAAGATATTTTAAGAATAAGTGCATGTTTGGAGGAACATATCTATCATCCTATTGCCAATGCAATTGTTAAACAAGCTGAAATTGAAGGCATTGAACACGAAGAAATGCATGGCAAGCTTCAGTATGTTGCAAGCAAAGGGATTAAATCGCAAATTGATGGTCAATCGGTTGTCATTGGAAATTATGTACTAATGCAAGACGAACAGGTAAGAATTAGTTCTGAGCAGCTGGCCTTGATTGAGCAATATAAGACTCATTACAATTTATTGTTTTTGGCTTATAAGAAAGAATTAATTGGGATGTTTTGTATCCACACTCCCTTGAGAAGCGAGGCGAAAGTTGCATTGAAAAAGCTAAAGCGCCAAGGGAAAAAACTGATTCTGGCAACTGGTGATACGTTGGCTAGAACAGAAGAGTTGGTTAAAGATCTGCCATTTGACAACGTTTATACTGATTTAAAACCAGATGGTAAGTTTCAGTTGGTTCAGGAATTACAGAAAGCTGGCCGAACTATTTTGATGGTTGGAGACGGGTTAAACGACTCTGCTGCCTTGACGCTTGCAGATATTGGGGTTGTGATGAATGAAAGTGCTGATATTTCTAAGCAGATGAGTGATATTTTATTATTAGATAATCGTTTAGATTTCTTCGAGGAATTGAATTCTTTATCTGAATCGTTGCAGAAATTAATTCAAAGAAATATTCAAGAAACAGTTGTAATAAATGGAAGTTTAATTGGATTTGGGTTGTTAAATTGGTTAAGCCCATCTAATCTTTCGATATTGCACAATCTGACTACTTTAAGAATCGTCCTTCGTAGTCTTTCTATTAAAAGTAGGTAAGAGACCGAGAAGCTGAGGTTATAAAAACTAAAAGGAGTTGTCTCATTTGAGAATAACGGCTCTTTGTCAACTGTAGTGGGTTGATGGAAAATTATACCCTGGAGAGGACCAAATTGGTTCTCTCCTTTTAAATATTGAAAAAACCATTGGCAGTGGACATACTTTAAGACTATATATTTCTGAAACTAGTTTCACAATACAAATATTGACATGCAATTATTAATTGGTGGATTTTAAGTTGACATCTACAAAGTTTAATGTTAGAATACATTCAAAAATATATTTGAATAAGGTGTTTTATGATTCAAAATATTGTTACTTCAATAATCCTGTATTCTGGGACAGCCGTAGACTTACTTATTATCCTAATGTTATTTTTTGCCAAAAGAAAAAGCAGAAAGGACATCATTAACATCTATTTAGGACAATTTCTAGGCTCTGTTAGTCTAATATTCCTAAGTTTGCTTTTTGCATTTGTCTTAAATTATATTCCTAGTAAAGAGATTTTAGGTTTACTCGGTTTGATTCCAATTTTCCTAGGCCTCAAAGTTTTGCTTTTAGGAGATTCTGATGGAGAAGCTATTGCAAAAGATGGTTTGCGAAAAGACAATAAAAACCTGATTTTTCTAGTCGCTATGATTACTTTTGCAAGTTGTGGCGCTGACAATATTGGTGTCTTTGTCCCATATTTTACCACCTTAAATTTAGCGAATTTGATAGTGACTTTACTTACTTTTCTAGTCATGATTTATCTCTTGGTTTTTTCTGCCCAAAAATT
>NZ_JAPVYS010000019.1:0-4896 GCF_041431945.1 Streptococcus sp. 27098_8_66
CAGAATGAGTTTAAGACAAACAATTATTTTAATGAGAGTTTGATCCTGGCTCAGGATGAACGCTGGCGGCGTGCCTAATACATGCAAGTAGAACGCTGAAGGAGGAGCTTGCTCTTCTGGAAGAGTTGCGAACGGGTGAGTAACGCGTAGGTAACCTGCCTCTTAGCGGGGGATAACTATTGGAAACGATAGCTAATACCGCATAAAAGTCGACATTGCATGATGTTGACTTGAAAGGTGCAACTGCATCACTAAGAGATGGACCTGCGTTGTATTAGCTAGTTGGTGAGGTAACGGCTCACCAAGGCGACGATACATAGCCGACCTGAGAGGGTGATCGGCCACACTGGGACTGAGACACGGCCCAGACTCCTACGGGAGGCAGCAGTAGGGAATCTTCGGCAATGGGGGCAACCCTGACCGAGCAACGCCGCGTGAGTGAAGAAGGTTTTCGGATCGTAAAGCTCTGTTGTAAGAGAAGAACGAGTGTGAGAGTGGAAAGTTCACGCTGTGACGGTATCTTACCAGAAAGGGACGGCTAACTACGTGCCAGCAGCCGCGGTAATACGTAGGTCCCGAGCGTTATCCGGATTTATTGGGCGTAAAGCGAGCGCAGGCGGTTAGATAAGTCTGAAGTTAAAGGCTGTGGCTTAACCATAGTACGCTTTGGAAACTGTTTAACTTGAGTGCAGAAGGGGAGAGTGGAATTCCATGTGTAGCGGTGAAATGCGTAGATATATGGAGGAACACCGGTGGCGAAAGCGGCTCTCTGGTCTGTAACTGACGCTGAGGCTCGAAAGCGTGGGGAGCAAACAGGATTAGATACCCTGGTAGTCCACGCCGTAAACGATGAGTGCTAGGTGTTGGGTCCTTTCCGGGACTCAGTGCCGCAGCTAACGCATTAAGCACTCCGCCTGGGGAGTACGACCGCAAGGTTGAAACTCAAAGGAATTGACGGGGGCCCGCACAAGCGGTGGAGCATGTGGTTTAATTCGAAGCAACGCGAAGAACCTTACCAGGTCTTGACATCCCTCTGACCGCTCTAGAGATAGAGTTTTCCTTCGGGACAGAGGTGACAGGTGGTGCATGGTTGTCGTCAGCTCGTGTCGTGAGATGTTGGGTTAAGTCCCGCAACGAGCGCAACCCCTATTGTTAGTTGCCATCATTTAGTTGGGCACTCTAGCGAGACTGCCGGTAATAAACCGGAGGAAGGTGGGGATGACGTCAAATCATCATGCCCCTTATGACCTGGGCTACACACGTGCTACAATGGCTGGTACAACGAGTCGCGAGTCGGTGACGGCAAGCTAATCTCTTAAAGCCAGTCTCAGTTCGGATTGTAGGCTGCAACTCGCCTACATGAAGTCGGAATCGCTAGTAATCGCGGATCAGCACGCCGCGGTGAATACGTTCCCGGGCCTTGTACACACCGCCCGTCACACCACGAGAGTTTGTAACACCCGAAGTCGGTGAGGTAACCATTTGGAGCCAGCCGCCTAAGGTGGGATAGATGATTGGGGTGAAGTCGTAACAAGGTAGCCGTATCGGAAGGTGCGGCTGGATCACCTCCTTTCTAAGGAAAAGGAAACCTGTACGTTGGTCTTGTTTAGTTTTGAGAGGTCTTGTGGGGCCTTAGCTCAGCTGGGAGAGCGCCTGCTTTGCACGCAGGAGGTCAGCGGTTCGATCCCGCTAGGCTCCATTAACACTATAAGGGTGTTAAGATTGAACATTGAAAATTGAATATCTATATCAAATAGTAACAAGAAAATAAACCGAAACGCTGTAAATATTTAAAGAGTTTAGGTCGCAAGACCAAAAATAAGGTTAAGTTAATAAGGGCGCACGGTGGATGCCTTGGCACTAGAAGCCGAAGAAGGACGTGACAAACGACGAAATGCTTTGGGGAGCTGTAAGTAAGCGACGATCCAGAGATGTCCGAATGGGGGAACCCACTAGCTAATGGCTAGTACTCCTATCTGTTAAGGATAGGTAGAGGAAGACGCAGTGAACTGAAACATCTAAGTAGCTGCAGGAAGAGAAAGCAAAAGCGATTGCCTGAGTAGCGGCGAGCGAAACGGCAGGAGGGCAAACCGAAGAGTTTACTCTTCGGGGTTGTAGGACTGCAATGTGGACTTAAAGATTATAGAAGAATGACATGGGAAGGTCAGCCAAAGAGAGTAAGAGCCTCGTATTCGAAATAGTCTTTATACCTAGCAGTATCCTGAGTACGGCGGGACACGAGAAATCCCGTCGGAATCTGGGAGGACCATCTCCCAACCCTAAATACTCTCTAGTGACCGATAGTGAACCAGTACCGTGAGGGAAAGGTGAAAAGCACCCCGGGAGGGGAGTGAAATAGAACCTGAAACCGTGTGCCTACAACAAGTTCGAGCCCGTTAATGGGTGAGAGCGTGCCTTTTGTAGAATGAACCGGCGAGTTACGATATGATGCGAGGTTAAGTTGAAGAGACGGAGCCGTAGGGAAACCGAGTCTGAATAGGGCGCAATAGTATTATGTCGTAGACCCGAAACCATGTGACCTACCCATGAGCAGGTTGAAGGTGAGGTAAAACTCACTGGAGGACCGAACCAGGGCACGTTGAAAAGTGCTTGGATGACTTGTGGGTAGCGGAGAAATTCCAAACGAACTTGGAGATAGCTGGTTCTCTCCGAAATAGCTTTAGGGCTAGCGTCGACATTGAGATTCTTGGAGGTAGAGCACTGTTTGGGTGAGGGGTCCATCCCGGATTACCAATCTCAGATAAACTCCGAATGCCAAAGAATTATGGTCGGCAGTCAGACTGCGAGTGCTAAGATCCGTAGTCGAAAGGGAAACAGCCCAGACCACCAGCTAAGGTCCCAAAATAATTGTTAAGTGGAAAAGGATGTGGGGTTGCACAGACAACTAGGATGTTAGCTTAGAAGCAGCTATTCATTCAAAGAGTGCGTAATAGCTCACTAGTCGAGTGACCCTGCGCCGAAAATGTACCGGGGCTAAAACAATTTACCGAAGCTGTGGATACCTTTATAGGTATGGTAGGAGAGCGTTCTATGTGTGGAGAAGGTGTACCGTGAGGAGCGCTGGAACGCATAGAAGTGAGAATGCCGGTATGAGTAGCGAAAGACAGGTGAGAATCCTGTCCACCGTAAGACTAAGGTTTCCAGGGGAAGGCTCGTCCGCCCTGGGTTAGTCGGGACCTAAGGAGAGACCGAAAGGTGTATCCGATGGACAACAGGTTGATATTCCTGTACTAGAGTATGTAGTGAAGGAGGGACGCAGTAGGCTAACTAAAGCGTGCGACTGGAAGTGCACGTCTAAGCAGTGAGGTGTGAATTGAGTTAAATGCTTAATTCTATAACATTGAGCTGTGATGGGGAGCGAAGTTTAGTAGCGAAGTTAGTGACGTCACACTGCCAAGAAAAGCTTCTAGCGTTAATCATACTCTACCCGTACCGCAAACCGACACAGGTAGTCGAGGCGAGTAGCCTCAGGTGAGCGAGAGAACTCTCGTTAAGGAACTCGGCAAAATGACCCCGTAACTTCGGGAGAAGGGGTGCTGGCTTTACGTCAGCCGCAGTGAATAGGCCCAAGCAACTGTTTATCAAAAACACAGCTCTCTGCTAAATCGTAAGATGATGTATAGGGGGTGACGCCTGCCCGGTGCTGGAAGGTTAAGAGGAGTGCTTAGCGTAAGCGAAGGTATGAATTGAAGCCCCAGTAAACGGCGGCCGTAACTATAACGGTCCTAAGGTAGCGAAATTCCTTGTCGGGTAAGTTCCGACCCGCACGAAAGGCGTAATGATTTGGGCACTGTCTCAACGAGAGACTCGGTGAAATTTTAGTACCTGTGAAGATGCAGGTTACCCGCGACAGGACGGAAAGACCCCATGGAGCTTTACTGCAGTTTGATATTGAGTGTCTGTACCACATGTACAGGATAGGTAGGAGCCATTGATATCGGGACGCCAGTTTCGATGGAGGCGTTGTTGGGATACTACCCTTGTGTTATGGCCACTCTAACCCGGTAGGTTAATCATCTACGGAGACAGTGTCTGACGGGCAGTTTGACTGGGGCGGTCGCCTCCTAAAAGGTAACGGAGGCGCCCAAAGGTTCCCTCAGAATGGTTGGAAATCATTCGCAGAGTGTAAAGGTATAAGGGAGCTTGACTGCGAGAGCTACAACTCGAGCAGGGACGAAAGTCGGGCTTAGTGATCCGGTGGTTCCGTATGGAAGGGCCATCGCTCAACGGATAAAAGCTACCCTGGGGATAACAGGCTTATCTCCCCCAAGAGTTCACATCGACGGGGAGGTTTGGCACCTCGATGTCGGCTCGTCGCATCCTGGGGCTGTAGTCGGTCCCAAGGGTTGGGCTGTTCGCCCATTAAAGCGGCACGCGAGCTGGGTTCAGAACGTCGTGAGACAGTTCGGTCCCTATCCGTCGCGGGCGTAGGAAATTTGAGAGGATCTGCTCCTAGTACGAGAGGACCAGAGTGGACTTACCGCTGGTGTACCAGTTGTCTCGCCAGAGGCATCGCTGGGTAGCTATGTAGGGAAGGGATAAACGCTGAAAGCATCTAAGTGTGAAACCCACCTCAAGATGAGATTTCCCATAACTATATGTTAGTAAGAGCCCTGAGAGAAGATCAGGTAGATAGGTTAGGAGTGGAAGTTGTGTGAGCAATGGAGCGGACTAATACTAATAGCTCGAGGACTTATCCAAAGAGTCAGAAGATATTGACAACGAAAGGTTAACTTGTTAGAATATAGATGTTCAATTTTGAATGTTTAATCATTCAGAGTTAAGTGACGATAGCCTAGGAGATACACCTGTACCCATGCCGAACACAGCAGTTAAGCCCTAGAACGCCGGAAGTAGTTGGGGGTTGCCCCCTGT
>NZ_JAPVYS010000020.1:0-3286 GCF_041431945.1 Streptococcus sp. 27098_8_66
AAGACGAAGCTGAATTCACCATCTTTTAGGGTACGTCCTGCAAGAGCTTTACTAAAGTCAAATTGTGCTGTTACTGGCGCTACAACATGGTTATTGAAAGTTATGTCATCAGTACCAGTTGCTTCACCACCTGTCGAATTTATCTCTGTTTTCGCAGTTAACTGGCCTGAATCCTCATCTTTTGTGACAGTCACCTTCACTGCAATGGTCATATCATCGTAGTCTACATCAGTTTTGTCACCTTTCACTTCTTTTACAGTATAGTTGTAGACACCCACTTGATCGAATGACAATTCGCTGAAATTAATTTTCCCATCAGCCTTGTTGGTCACAGTTTCATTCACATTATTATCACCAGTTATCGTAAAGCTGAAATCACCTGCATTCAAATTGCCATTCGAAAGCGCTTTATTGAATTCCAGGTTTACTTTAACAGGAGATGGTGTGAAGGTATTGTTGAACTCGGTATCAGCTGGCATAGTTGTTTGAGCTACGTAGGAATCACCGTTATCATTTACCGTGATGGTCACTTCAGCTTTCATCCTATCGTAATTGATACCAGTCAGCGTTCCTGGAGTCTCTTCAACTGTGTAGTGGTAAACACCAGCATGGTTAAATAACTGTGGAATGAAAGTAATATGACCGAAACTATCATTCGTTTGAGAATCAACCACTTGACCTGTTTGATCAATTAAATTAAAAGTGAATTCTCCAGCTTTCAGCTTTCTTCCATCCAATTGTTTTGTAAATGATAAATCAACCCTTGCTGGTTTCTTTGCTTTCGTCGCAGATCCAGATCCATCGGCCTTAAAGGCAAAAGTAGCCTGATAGCTCTGTTCCTCTCCACTGTTGTAAGTAATTTTAATATCATTTCCATGCTGTTGTTGGAGCTCTTCATTTGTATTTGGAACTTGCTTCAGCCTAGTCATATAACGAACGTAAACCAATTCATTCAATTGTGCTATCTTAAACGAAAATCCATTTGAACTTTCTTTAATATTCTCTAGCAATTGAATCGCATTCCCTTTAGATACCCACGGCGAAATTGATTGAACCTTTTCAGCTCTCAGAGCTTTTCCATTCCATAAATCTACATGGTCGGAAGGAATATCCGTCGCATGCCCCAACCTCCATGTTGCTTTTGTATTTGCATCAAATTCATTTAATACTGGATCCCCATCCTGAACCAACTCTTGATCATCTGGTAGAGTATCAATCAATTGGTAATTTGTTAAAATTTGTGGTGCTACTAGGCTTCCAGAATTAAGACGAATAGTCCATCGAATTAATTCTGGATGTCCAGTAACTGCTTCTCCGTACTTTGTAACCTTTGTTTTTTCTACTGGTACTGGTGCAGTCTCTGGTCCCACTGTTACTGTAATTTTTCGACCGCTAAAATTAAGCTCTGTTGGAACACTTGGTTTAACATATGATTTCCATCCCGTACTAAACGTTAAAGTAAATTGTTTCGAAATCTTATTTTTCTCAAAGTAATCTGTAAAAGTTGTAACTACTTTATTTTTGACTGAATCAAGAAAAGCATTTCCGATAACTTCTCCACTTGGTCCAGTCACATCATAATGAAGACTTGTAGGAATTCTGATTGCGTCTGGAATATCCACAACAATTTTATCATTTTGTTTAATTTCTAATTCATCAGGCAGTTCCATATGTAGCACAGTTTCGGCTGGAGCATATAAACTATTACCATTTGGAAAATTTACCTCAACGTTTGGGTTTTGAACTGTAATCGTATCACCTGTTTTAACGAATGTTGTTGCACTATCTTCAGTTAACGAAGACACCTCTCTTTTAGAACGCACTCGTTTTACTGAAGATTGAGCTTCCACACTCTCCTCCCCACCTAGAACAGACTCAGAGTTGCTTTTATGAATTGCTGAAGGCACTGATGTAGATTCAGTCGGTATAGGACTTTCATCAGTAGTTGCTACAGTATCACTTTGTGAATTCTCGTTTTTCTCTATTTTCGTTAAGTCGCTTTTTTCACTATCATCTTGTTGAATTTTATCAACTCTGGTATCATTACTTTCCGCCACGATTGAACTTTGTACTTCAACTGTATCCTTCATCTCATCAGCAAAAACAGTTCCACCAGCAAAAAATAATGTCGATAATAAAACAGAAGCAACTCCGATAGAATACTTTCGGATAGAAAAACGTTCTTTTGTTTCAAAAAAATTGTGTCTCATTGCGCAGCTCCTTTAATTATAGTCACTATATTATTTCCTTGATTATAGCACTACGTAAAGATAATTGCAAATATTTTATAACAACTAATAATCTAATAGAAACTGGGGCCATTGACAGAATTATTAATTTATAGCCAACATTTATAAGAAATCCTGACAAAATATAAGAATCCCTTAAACCTCTATTTCAACTAATGTACAAGCAATAATTTCTTATATAAAAGGAAGTAGCAAATAAGTGTCGTCTATCAATATCCATCATATTCTATTTTCAAAAGTTCAGTTATCCTCATATAAAAACATAAGAGAATCAAATCATTTTAAGACGATGATCATATAACCTGCCAATTAAAAATTAGACGCAATTAACTCCATCAAATTACAGCCCTATTTGCAAGTGGCTAAAGCCACAACAACTACGTCAACTGCCACAATTTACTATGAAAATACAAAAAGAACACCTCGAAAGGTGCTCTTTGTAAGTATAATAATTCTTTCGAATTAACGTTTTGAGTGCAGTGGTTGACATCCAATCAAACATCGCTTCGCTTGTTTTCTTGGGGCAACTGTGCATAGCATATCTCTACGCGACTAAAGTCGCTAGAGCTATCCTAATTGCGCACCGCCAGTTCTTATAGAAAAAAACACCTTGCAAAATGCAAAGTGTTTTCGTTTGTATTCTGCTGTCCAGCAACGAATTAACGTTTAGAGAACTGGCTAGCTTTACGAGCTTTCTTAAGACCTGGTTTGGAAAGTATGGATTTCAGTTGGACTAAAAACAGCGTAATATCAAGGATTTTCTGAACAATATCTACTTTTTAATTTCATAAAATCTGAATCAATATTTTTAAAATAGGGAATAGTTTAGGTCTCTAAGCATTAAAATAATACACCTAACTTTGGTCACCGTTTTTTAGTTATTCACTCTTTTTTCGGATAGTGTTTTTAAAGTTATGATGTAAAATGCCGCAATTAAAACACTATACATCATAATCGGAGGATAGAGAATTAAGGACAGAATCAATCCCACTCCTTTAATTATTAGGTCAGGTATCAATAACTTCCTATATTGTGCG
>NZ_JAPVYS010000021.1:0-813 GCF_041431945.1 Streptococcus sp. 27098_8_66
GATCTATATTGGGTTTATCAATTACTTTATGTAAAAACCAGTTTGCTACCGTTGAAACAATAACGATCAGTCCATAAAAGAGCTGTGCCGTATGATTCATGAAATGACTACTAACTATTCCAGTAGCATAGGACATAAATGAAACAAAAAATAAAAGATACAAATCCTTTCAAATTCCTCCCTTTTCAACTTGGCTAACTTGACCTGCATTACCTAGGTCGCTTTGCTTTAAATTATACTTTTTTCTTAAACATTTGCTACGAGCAGGTCTTTCTTGTGAGTAATTTTCATCAAAAAATTTCATAGATAAGTCCTATATATAATCATGGTAAAGTAGTAAAAATAGTTGTTATCCTAGTTGATAAAAAAAATCTCTGATTTCCTCATCTTTTATAAAATAATATATAATTTTCCCCTCTCTTCTAGTATCCAAGATGTTTTGATTGGCTAGTTTACGAAGATGGTGAGAGGCAGATGCCATACTGAGATTTAGTAAACAGGCTATATCACAGACACAGAGTTCTTCAACAGCAAGGAGATAAAAGATGATATTTATCTGTTTATTATCGGTAAACTTTGATAAAATACGAAGTGATTTTTGGACTTTTTCCTTTTCAAGGTAGTTCGTTGCGGTTGTAACATTTTGTTGATTAATAACATCCACTTGACAGATACTATCTTTTTTCATATTTTTTTCTCCTAGCCTAACACAGCCCATAGCATGTCAAAGCTGTTGTTTTCAATCAGGATATACATCCCCAATCCTAAATAGACAACGGCAATAAACCATCTGCTATATTTTTCCAAAGTTTC
>NZ_JAPVYS010000022.1:0-561 GCF_041431945.1 Streptococcus sp. 27098_8_66
GGGTGCTTCTTTCAACCTTTGTCTATGCCGAGGACCGGAATCGAACCGGTACGATCGTTACCAATCGCAGGATTTTAAGTCCTGTGCGTCTGCCAGTTCCGCCACCCCGGCCTCCTCAAGCGAACGACGGGATTCGAACCCGCGACCCCCACCTTGGCAAGGTGGTGTTCTACCACTGAACTACGTTCGCATTGCTTTCTTTATATAAAAAAATGCCGGCTACATGACTTGAACACGCGACCCTCTGATTACAAATCAGATGCTCTACCAACTGAGCTAAGCCGGCTCATTATTATTCTATTATGCGGGTTAAGGGACTTGAACCCCCACGCCGTAAAGCGCCAGATCCTAAATCTGGTGCGTCTGCCAATTCCGCCAAACCCGCAAAATATGACCCGTACTGGGCTCGAACCAGTGACCCATTGATTAAAAGTCAATTGCTCTACCAACTGAGCTAACGAGTCTTAAAATAATTTTCATTATCTTAACGGTCCCGACGGGAATCGAACCCGCGATCTTCGCCGTGACAGGGCGACGTGATAACCGCTACACTACGGGACC